>JACDAW010000095.1 GCA_013695245.1 Pyrinomonadaceae bacterium
CTCAAACACAATCGAAGAAGTGCGCATTGACAATCTGCCGATCAACGAACGCAGCGCGACCGGATTCGCTTTAACTCTTTCCACCGTTGGGCGCGACAACGGCCGCCCCGTCGGGCCTGCGCCAACGTCTGGCTTAAACATCGGCGGTCAACGCGGGCGCTCGACGCTCGTTCAAGTTGACGGCGCGGACAACACGGACAATTCCATTAACGCTTCTCGCTCGACCGTAAGCCAAGAAGCCGTGCAAGAGTTTCAGGTTGCAACCAACTCTTATGCGCCGGAGTTCGGGCGCGCGACCGGAGGCATCGTCAACGTGGTGACGAAGGGCGGCACAAACGATGTTCGCGGCAACATCTTCGGCTTTCTACGCAACAAGCGTTTTCAAGCGAACAACGCCTTCGCTCCCGTAGATTTCTTACGCTCACAGGGCGAATCGAAAGCTCCGTTTACGCGCGCGCAATACGGCGCAACCTTAGGTGGCCCGATTGTGCGCGACCGCACGTTTTTCTTCGCCGCCTTCGAGCAGCGCCGTCGCCAGGAATCAGGATTCTTCACTTCGACTGTGGGGAGAGGATTAACATCCAGTCTCGCCGTCGGCCCTGGAACGCCGTTTCCGTTTCTCCCGTTCCCGCAAAATTTCACTAACCTTACATCGCAGCAGACTGCTTTTATCACAGGCGAATTTGGACGCGCCGCGCCACTCTTAACCAATGCCGATCCGGCCATACGTCTGCAAGGACAGGGCATTCTTTCTGCTGCTCTCACCTACGCAACGTTTGCGTCTTCAGGAGGGCAGATCGCCTTAAACGGCAGAAGCACTTTAATCAGTCCCGGCGGTGCGATTACGGCTGGCACGCCCATCGGCGCGCGCTTCTTTATCTCCGGCGCGCCTGTGCCGTTGACGACGAACGAGAACGGGCAACTGATCGCCTTCCGCCCGCTTTCACAGTTGTCACAAATTTTTCCGATCTCTGAAGCGACAACGTTTTTCTCATTGCGCGGTGATCACCGGATTAACGACGCTAATCAACTCACGATGCGTTTCAGCTACAATCCCAGCGATCTCAACGGAATTCAAGACGAATCGCAGAATCAGACTCTTGGTCAAAACGACGTTTCACGCACCGGCATTCAAACCCTACGCGATACGTCTTTCGTCACGACGCTCACCTCAACGCTCTCAAACTCAGTGATCAACGAGGCGCGCTTCAATTTCGGACGACGCCGGGCGACGTTTGATTCGCAAGTCCCCGGCGCGGCGTTGCAAATCTCCGGCACCGCCTTCATTGGCTCAAATCCTTTCTCACCCGTTGATCGCACCGAGAAGCGATTTCAATTCACCGACAATGTCAACTATCTTTACGGCAACCATACATTCAAGTTCGGCGCGGACGTTAATTTCATCAACGTTGACGCGCGCTTTGACTTAAACTTTCCCGGACTCTTCAACTTCGGCGAACTTCCTGCAAGCACGCTTGCCGCTGGCTTCATCACCGGACTGCCAATCACCGCTCCGTCTCTGACGCCCGTGCAATCTTACGGACTCGGCGTGCCCGGCGTCTTCATTCAAGGCTTCGGCGATCCGAACAGCTCCTTGAAGAATCGCCCGCTCGCCTTCTTCGCGCAGGATTCGTGGAAAGCGCGACAGAATCTAACGATTAACTACGGCATCCGCTACGACGTTGAACTGACGCAAACCATCCCGACGATTCCGTTTACCGATCCGCTTTCCGGTATCGCGCTTACGGCGGCTGACTTGCAAGCGGCGCAAGATGCGGGCGGCGTGCAGCAAGGATTCCCGCGCGATAAAAATAATTTCGCCCCGCGCGTCGGCGCAGCGTGGGACATCACGAACGACGGTAAAACAGTTCTGCGCGCCGCTTACGGAATCTTCTTCGATCACCCGCTTCTCGCCGTTGCCTTCAACTCGGACATCGCTGACGGAGCGCAACAACAGCAATTCACTTCCGTCATACCGGGCAGCCCCGATCCACGCGCTTCGCTCAACATCGTGCAGATTTTCCAAGGCACAGTCGTTCCCGGAGTAACGCCCGGAGTCGCGCGCAGCGCACAGTATCAAAACGGGCAACTGCGCTTTAACGACCAAACATTTCCCGGCTTCGGCCCGATCTTGCCGTTCACGCTCGCGGTTGACAAAAATTTTGAATACGCTTACGCCAATCAAGCGAACATCGGCATTGAACGGCAGTTGACGAAAGATATGTCGTTTTCGGCGAACTACATTTTCGTTGGCGCGCATCATCTTCCGCACCCGCGCGATGTCAACGCTTCGCGCGTTGATCTGCTTGTCGAAAATTTCCGCCGCTTCGCCGGGCGCGCACCGCTCAGCTACGGCGAAGCCGCTCTGTTTCAACTTCCAACCGTGAGCAGCGCCGCGTTCACCGTCCGTGTTCCCGGACTCGTCGTCGTCAACAATGCGACGGGCGCGGTCGTTGTCAGCCCGCTCGCGGCTAATTTCTTTCGTCCGAGCGCGCCAAACTATTTCTTCGTGCAGAGCATCACGGGCGGACTCGTCACACCCGCTGCCTTCAACGCCGCGCTTGCAGGAAGCCTTCGCACGCCCGGAACTATCTCGCCCTTTGGCGACGTGAGCGCACAAGTCTCCGACGGTAACTCCAATTACAACGCCGGAGTTTTTGAACTCAAAAAACGCTTCTCGCGCAACTTCCAATTCCTAGCTTCCTACACTTGGTCGCACTCGATTGATGATTCGAGCGATCTGCAAACGCTTTTAAAGCCGCAAGACAACAACAACTTCCGCGCCGAACGCAGCGACTCGCTTTTCGATCAACGCCACCGCTTCGTCTTTAGCGGCGTCGTCGTCTCGCCCGCCGAATGGCGCGGTTCGGATAGTTTGCTTCGTCGCGTCTTTTCAAACTTTACGGTCGCGCCGATCATCGAATTCTCTTCGGGTCGCCCGTTCAATATCATCACGGGCACGGATACCAACGCCGACCAGCAAAGCTCGAACGACCGCCCGAACGTCGCGGCGGACGGCTCGCTTGTGCTGCCCTCGTTCTTACAAAGCGGAAATCTTCCGCGCAATCGCGGCATCACGCACGGCTACGCCTCGGTTGACTTGCGCCTCACGCGCAACATCCGCTTCGGCGAGCGTTTTAACTTGGAAGTGATCGCAGAAGGCTTTAATCTCTTTAATCGCTTTAACGAAGCGGCCGCGTCGCCGTTCTTCACGGATGCAAATGCCTTCGGAGAACGCGATGGCGGCGGACGTTACTACAGCCGCCCGACGGCCGCCTTCGACCCGCGACAATTTCAGTTCGGTTTGAAGCTGAACTTCTAAGAGCGGTTTTCGATTGAACGCAAGGAGAAGTAAAAGAGCCGCAGATAAACGCGGATGGGCGCGGATTAAAAATCTATTCTTATCCGCGACGATCTGCGTCCATCTGCGGCTTCTCCTTACATTCATTTGAATCTGCTCTAAGAGCAACATTAAACGGAGCGAGCGTCCCGCACGAGTAAATTTTGCGGGGCGCTTCTTTTATTTGCCTTTCTTCAGAGACGTAGGCAAACCCATCGCGCTTGACGAAGCATCGCACTCGCAAGCGGCCGGGATTATATTCTGCGCTGCTGATTCATTTACGCTTGATGGCGATGTGTAATGGTGAATTGTTTATGACGCGCAAAATTTTACTGCTTCTTATCTTCTGCGTGGCAATATTCTTGTTCTCTGTTTCTTTGAGTTTCGCCCAATCAGGAGCGACGCGCCCGCGTCGTGTGACGCCTGCGCCGCCACCTGTTTCAAACGATTCATCCTCAACGGAAAGCGGCTCACAAAACGAAACGCCTTTAGCCATATCCAATGAAGCGAACGCTGCGAACAACAATTCAAATTCGTCCGTCGCGTCAAATCCATCCAACACGATTAACTCAACAAGCACCGCTAACGCTTACGCATTGCTGCAACGCAAGCAATACGAAGCGGCCTTGAAGGAAGCAGGAAGCATTGCTGCAAACGATCCGAACAACGCGGAAGCGTGGAAGATCAAAGGTTTCGCCGAGTTGAGTTTGAATAAGTTCGCTGATGCGTCTCTGTCGCTCGAACGCGCTCTGGGATTACAACGCGCTAGGGCTGAGGAAGACCCGAATACGGTTGACGCGCTCGCGCAAGCTCTCGTGCGTAATGAAAAGTTTGATGAAGCTTTGCCGTTGCTCGTCGCCGCCACGTCGCGCGCCGGATCGCCGCCTGATGCAGCAATGCTTTTCTATCGCGGGCTTGCCGAATACCGCACAGGCAAAAAAGCAGAAGCCGAAAAATCTTTGGAGGCAAGCGTAAAAGCGAATCCCAAAAACGCCTTCGCGCTTTTTTATCTCGGCCGCATCGCATACGAAGCCGAACAACTTGACCGTGCGATTGCTTGGCTTAATCGCGCGACGCTCGCTGATAATCGCATCAGTGAAGCGTGGGCGTTGCTCGCCTACTCTTATCTGCGCCGCGCATCAACACAGGAAGGCTCGCGTGCGCGTGCCGATAATCTAAACGCCGTGCGCGCTGGCGAAAATCTGTTTCGCGTTAAGCCTGACGAAAGCTCGGCAGTTCTCTACGCACAGGCTTTGATTCGCGCGGAGCAACTTGCCCGCGCCGCGACAGTGCTCGAACGCTTTGCCGCAAACGAAGCGGCGCAAGGCACGACGCTTTTCCTGCTCGGTTCGATTTATTCACGAACTAAAAATTATCCCAAGTCAATCGCCGCGCTCGAACGCGCAGTGGCTAAGACGCCGGAAGATGCGAACATCTACCGCGAACTCGGTTACGTCTATGAAGTCTCGAAGCAATATAAAAAAGCTCTCGTCGCTTACGAGCGGGGCAGCGAACTTGCGCCGGACGATGCGACGCTCAAAGAATCAATCGAGCGCGTGCGCCCTTACGCGAGGTGAGCGACAAGGGCAGTTGAAGTGTTTGGGCGGTTGTTTTGAAATTCATCATCTGAAATCTCAAAACCAGTATTTCAAACTTTCTCCACCGCTTTCACCCGCCCGATCTTGAATCCTTGCCGCGCACGCGGTAGCATCCTGCGCATGAACATTTCAAATTCTTCGCCACCGAAACGATTCATGGTCAGCGCCGCGCTCTTCTGCTTGTTAAGCTTGAGCGCCGGACAGGGAAGCGCGCTACTGGCGGCTTCGTGGAGCAACATCGAGCCTTTGCGCTCGCGCCGCGCGGACGTTGAGCGTCAATTGGGGCGCCCGCTTGCGGATCAACCGGGCGAGACGGGCACGCTGCGTTTTCGCGTCGTGGGCGGCACGGTCACGGTCAGTTTCGTGACGGCTAAATTCGTGCAAACGAAAAAGCTCGACCCCGCGCTTGAGGGCACGGTATTGACGATTGTGCTGCAACATGAAAACGCTTCCGACACGCCCGAATCTTTGAATCTTACGAACGATTCCAAATTCGCGCGCGAAGCGAAAGGCGATGTCGTCGGCTACACCAACGCGCGTGATGGACTCGCTTACACGTTCATCGGCGGCAAGCTGAAGACAAGCTACTACGCCGCTTCGGCCGCGCAGTTATCGCGCGCGCAGTCGAAAGCCAAGTGATGGCATTTACCTGAACGAGTCAAGTTGATCTTTCGCTTCTATGTTGTATCGCCATCATTTAGCATCGGCGCTTGATGCGCGGCGCGCTGACTTCGTGCGGTTCGAGCGCGATTGGCAGGCGGAGGCGCGCTGTTACGTTGAGCATTTGCGTGCGCTTGGGAGTCGAAGCCATGAGGATGTAAGACGCGCGGCGCTTGCCATCATGAAAAGTCCGGGCGCGTTACCCTCTGCGGAGTTGGACGAACGCAAAGCTGTCGCCGTGCCTTTTGAAAACATCTGGCGTTCGCATGAAGAGGCGCGCAGTTGGGCAATTGAGGTATTGCAAAATCGCGTGACGTGCGCGGCGGATGGGAGCCAGATTTTGCCGGGCAGAGACATCTCGCTGCCTGTGGCCGCCGTACAAGCGGTCGTGTTTGAAAATCCGCACACGCGCGCGGGCAGTTACCGGAAAGAGGCGCATTTTGAAGTCGTCGCGCCGGAAGAGTTGTTGGAAGGCGAAGGCGGGCAAGCGCGCGCGGAAGCAGCCGTTAACTTTCGTCGCTTCCAACTCGAAACGGAATTGCTCGGCGAGTTTTTGAAAAAACACGCGGGTTGGCGCGCGCGCGGCGAGCGCGTTCCGGTCGCCTTTCTTGACGGCACGCTTCTGATCTCTTACGCGCGGCCGCGCACAAATATTCAAGACAAATACGTCAGCGCGATCATTGATCTCGTGAAACTTTCGCGCGCGACTGAAGTTCCTCTCATAGGTTATATTGACCGCTCTTACGCGCGAGATATTGTTAACATGCTCGAAACCATTGCGAGCAACCGTTGCCGCGCCGCGCTTAACGACGCGCAACTTCTACATCATTCATTCGACGGCGCGCCTCCTGCGCTTCACGGTTGGGGCGACCGCACGATCTTCTGCTACGCCTTGCGCGAAGGCTTAGGCGCGGAGTTCATGGACGAAGAGGGCGAACCGCTCGTCGGCTTCATCTATTTGCAGACGACGGGCGATGCGGCTCCGGCGCGCTTAGATGTTCCGTCGTGGATTTACGAAGCTGGTCTGCTCGATGAAGTGATGGACGTGGTGAGAGCCGAATGCGTGGTCGGCAACGGTTATCCTTACGCGGTTGAGACGGCGGACGCAGCGGCGGTGATTACGGCGGCCGACCGTTGGGAATTTTTGCGCGCGGTGCAAGAGTTTGCAAAGAAGCAAGATTTCGCGTTTCATATTTCGCGGAAGGCGATGAGCAAGAGTCGGAGGCGTTGAAGTGAAGGTGAAAAGATTGAAACAATAACGCACGATTGTGAGCGCACAAAGAAGGTTTTATGAATAACGATGAAGGCGCGAAAAGGAATCTGCGAGAGAGTAAGGACGAAATGAGCGCGGCGCAAGTTTCGTTATGTCCGGCGTGCGGCGCAGAGGTGCAACGCAGTTCGGCGCGTTTCTGTTCGACTTGCGGGCGCTCGCTCGACGCGCTCGGCTACCGCCCGGCTGACTCGCTGCGCGCCTCTTACCATCAGCATCGTGCGCGCATCGTGGTCAAAGCCGCGACACCGAAATGGGTTCGCGGGCAGAGAAGAATTATATGCGTTGGAGGGGCGGGGCAAAAAACAATTTTCCCGCATAATCTAAATGCGGCAACTGCGACCGCGCTCGCGTTCGTCGTTTACTCGCATATTCCTTATCTCGGCATTCTCTTTTGCCCCGGCGCGATTGTGATGGGCGGCGTCGGGCTATTT
>JACDAW010000123.1 GCA_013695245.1 Pyrinomonadaceae bacterium
CGGGCGTGTGGCCGAAGACGCAGGGCTTGCCGTAATAGCGGCGAAAGAAATCTTCGTCGCGCGACCACATTAGATGATGCGGATCGGTGTCGCGCGGGTGTTTGCCGTGATCGAGTCCGGCGTGAACATAAAGAGCGTAATCGTCTTCATAATAGAACGGCAGACGACGAAAGAATTCGATGTGCTCCGGCGGAATCAATTGCGCAACCCTCTCTTGCGCAACGTCGTAATTTTCTCTCACCGCAACGCCGAGTGGACGCCCCGCATACTGCTCGAACGTCAACTCACTTCCGACCGCCGGGTGAAGCCACAGATCGCTTCGCCCGTCAATAAAATCAAGCAACATCTGTTCGTGGTTGCCGCGAAGGACGACGACACGTTCGGGTTGCCCGCGCTGCAATTCGATCAGATCGGAGATTACTCCCGGCACGTCATCGCCGCGATCAACGAGATCGCCCAAGATGACGAGCGTGTCCTTCGCCTCGTCGCGCGGCAGCATCTCGACGAGTTGCTTGAACTGCGCACGACGGCCGTGTACGTCTCCGATGACGAAAGTTTTCGGCGAGGCTTTCACAAAGACACCTTCCGTCTCACAGCGTCACCCTGCGCGCCGCGCTCGCCTCCGTGCTATTCATCAATTCACGAAAACGCGGCTCATCGCGTAAATCTTTCCAGTCCGGATTGCTCTCAAACCAATGACGATCTTCGTTGCCCAAGTTGATCGCTCGTTCCAACCACTTGAACGCTTCTTCGCGTTCGCCTTCGAGCGCATAGGCTGAAGCAAGCCAGTAAGCGATGTCGTGATCGGCGGCGGCCGTCTGCTTCACGCGTTCCGTTAACTCGGCGCGCGCCGCATCGTGTTCGCCCATATCGCTTAAACACATGGCGAGGATCGGGCGCACACCGTCCATACCCGGATTGCGCTCTAGCACTTCACGAAGCAGGCGAGCGGCTTCCGGCGCTTTGTTTTGGCTTCGCAACACCATCGCGCGGAAAGTTTTAATAAGCGGGTGGTCGGGTTCGAAACGACTGCCCGCGTCGAGTTCCTTAAGGGCTTCTGCGGGGCGATTCTGGTGCAACAAAATTCGCGCGCGGTTATAACTCGTGACGACGCGCTCCGCCGGATTAAGACGCACCATGTCGTCGAGTTCGCGCAGAGCTTCCGTATATTCTCCGTCGAGACGGTGAAGCGTCGCGCGAATGAAATGGACGGCCGTGTCGTTCGGGGCTTCGTGACGCAGCAATTCGATCCACGCGCGGGCTTTCTGTTTTTCGCCGCGCGCGAGATAGATGAATACCATATGGAGGCGCGCTTCGAGAAGTTGCGGATCGAGTGCGAGCGCCTCGCCGAAGGCGGCTTCAGCGAGTTGGTAATCATCAATGCTTCCGAAGCCTTTGATCACACGGTTGGCGTAAGCGAGTCCGACGCCGCAGTGGGCGAGCGCGAAGCGCGGATCGAGTTCCGTCGCGCGCCGGAAATGCTCAATCGCTTCGTCTGAATCTTCGCGCGCAAGCGAATGATAGACGTAGCGACCGAGCGCATCGCGCCCGCGCAAGTATTCTTCGTAAGCGGTGGCGTTAGTGGTTGCGTGACCAGTGAGCGCGGCTACTTCGTCGGTGCGAAGTTCGATGTGCAGGCGGTCAACGATGTGGCGCGCTATCGTGTCCTGTATGGCGATGATGTCGTCGGATGACGTATCAATGCGGTCGCTCCACAACATATCGCCGGAAGCAACGTCCAACAGTTGCGCGGTGACTCTCAGACGACCGGGCGCGCTCAAAAAACTTGCAGATAAAACAGCGTCAACGCTTAACTCGCGCCCCGCCGCGCGCGGATCAGTGTCGCGGTCTTTATACTTCGCCATCAGCGACGACGGTCGCACAACGAGCGAACGCAAGCGCGCGAGTTCTGTGATCACGGCGTCGGCGAGCGAGAATTCATAAAAGCTCGTCTCGGTGTTACCGCTTAAGTTTCGGAACGGCAGAATCGCAATTGACTTCTGCGCCGACGCGCCGCTTGTAAACGGCGTTTCGTG
>JACDAW010000170.1 GCA_013695245.1 Pyrinomonadaceae bacterium
GACGGAGAACGTATCGGTGAACGCCGACCTCGTGTTCGTCGGCTACGGCATTGACGCGCCGAATCAGCGTTGGAACGATTACAAGGGAACGCCGGAAGATTATCGCGGCAAAATCCTCGTGATGCTCGTCAACGATCCGCCCGCGACCGAAGCTGAGTCGAATCTGTTTGGCGGGCGCGCGCTCACTTATTATGGACGCTGGACATATAAGTATGAGGAAGCGGCACGGCGCGGGGCGGCGGGCGCGATCCTTCTGCATACAGATGAATCGGCCGGTTATCCGTGGAGCGTTGTGCGTACATCAAACGGTTCGTGGCGCTTCGACATTGCGCGCGGGGCAAACGATCAAACGCCGTTTCTAAAAATGCGTTCGTGGATGACGAACGACGCGGCGACGCGCATGATGAAGTTGGCCGGACAAGATTTGACGGCGTTGCGCAGAGCCGCCGCGTCGCGCGATTTCAAACCCGTTAATCTTAATTTGCAAGCCGCAATTGATCTTCGCAGCGAAGTTAAAAGAGTTCAATCGGCGAATGTGGTTGGCATTGTGCCCGGAAGCGATGCGCGTTTGAAAGATGAGTATGTGCTTTACACGGGACACTGGGATCATTTAGGCATCGGCGCGCCAAACGCGAAAGGCGATAACATTTATAACGGCGCGGTTGATAACGCTTCGGGCGTGGCGTCTCTGCTCGCCATCGCCGAAGCGATGACGCATCTGTCTCAAAGCGAGCGTCCGCGTCGCTCCGTGATGTTTCTTTTTACGACCGCCGAAGAACAAGGTTTGCTCGGCGCGGAATGGTACGCGCGCAATCCGCTCGTGCCGCTTGCGAAAACGGCCGCTAACATCAACCTTGATTCGATGAACATACTTGGTCTCACGCGCGATCTCTCGACGCTCGGCGCGGAACGCTCAACGCTCCAGCAAGTGGTTGACAGTGTAGCGCGCGAACGCAACATGACGGTGAAACCCGATCCGCGTCCCGAACAGGGTTCGTTCTTCCGCTCGGATCATTTCCCGTTAGCGAAAGTTGGCGTGCCTGCGATAAGTTTGGAATCGGGGACGGATTTCGTCGGACGTCCCGCTACTTGGGGCGAAGAGCAGTTTCGCCTTTACAACACGGCGAATTATCATCAGCCGTCGGACGAATATAGCGACAGTTGGAATTTTCAAGGTATGGCGCAGCAATGCGAGATCGCGCTCGCCATCGGGCGCAGAGTGGCGAACGCGGACGAGATGCCGCGCTATAACCCGAACGACGAATTTGCGCGTGCGCGCCGCAACTAAGCGTTAAAGTGTCTTTTGTTAATAAAGCATTCTGCGTTTCGCGCTATTCAGATTTATTAACTGAATAGCGCGAGTCGCTTTAATTTGAATGTTATTCGATGAAAATTTTCTACGTCACAACACCGATCTATTACGCTAACAGCGCGCCGCATTTGGGCAGTCTTTACACAACGATTGTGGCCGATGCGCTCGCGCGCTACAAACGTCAATGCGGCTTCGACACGTTCTTCCTCACCGGCACGGACGAACACGGCGTCAACATTCAGCGCGTTGCGATGCAGCGTGGCTTGCCACCGCAGAAACACGTTGATGAGATCGTCGAACAATTCAAAGACATGTTCGCGCGCTTTCATCTCGACCCGGCGCACGGCGGTTACGACATTTTTATGCGCACGACCGAAGCCTTCCACTATGAAGGTGTCGCTCAACTGTGGCGACAGGTTAAAGCGGCTAAAACTCCAAAAGGGCGCGATTGCGTCTATAAGGGATTCTACGAGGGTTGGTTTTGCGCTCCGTGTGCGACTTTCAAAACTGAAGACGAGTACATCAAGCCCGAATCGGGGGATGAAACGCCGCGTTGCGCCATTCATCTTACGCCGCTCGACCGCGTTGAAGAGGAAAGCTATTTCTTTCGTCTCTCCGACTACGACGAAACGCTGCTTGCGCTCTACGAAGCCGAGCCGGAATTGATCGCGCCCGAAGCGCGGCGCAACGAAGTAATCAGCTTTATTAAAAGTGGCTTGCAAGATTTGTCGATCAGTCGTCCGGTATCGTCAATTAGTTGGGGCATTCCGGTGCCGGATGATCCGTCGCATTCGATCTACGTTTGGATCGATGCGCTCTCAAACTACATTACGGCCATCGGCTATGGAAATGACGAGCGCGAAAGGGCGGCAGGCTTTGAGAAGTATTGGTCAAACGTCACGCATCTTGTCGGCAAAGATATTCTTCGCCAACACACGATCTACTGGCATTCATTTCTCTTGGCCGCCGGACTAAAACTGCCCAACCTTGTTTTCGCGCACGGCATGTGGCTCGACCGTTCGGGGCGCAAAATGTCCAAGACGCTCAAAAACTCGATTGATCCAAACAGCCTTGCGCCGTATTTCTCGCCGGATGTGGTGCGCTATTTCTGTCTCCGCGAAATGATCTTCGGGCAAGACGGAAAATTTAGCTACGAGGGAATTATTGATCGCGCGAACAGCGACCTTGCGAGCGGTCTTGGCAATTTAGCGAGCCGGACGTTGACGATGATTCATCGTTATGCGGACGGTGTAGTTCCGCATGAAAAGTTGGCGGAAGAGAATTATTTAAACGCCAAGCGCGCGGGCGTTCAGCCGGATGCGGGCGAGCACGCTTCATGGCTTGAAAGAGCGCGCGATGAGTTCATCCGGTTCTTTGAGTCTTATCAATTCAGCCGCGCGCTTGAGTCGGCGTGGACTGTCGTGGCGCGCACGGACAAGTTCATCTCGGATGCGAAGCCTTGGGAATTAGCGAAAGATGCGGCACAACGCGAAACGCTCGGCGCGGTTCTGTATCGCGCGGCGGAAACTTTGCGCTGGCTCGCCGTGCTGCTGCATCCCGTGATGCCGGCAGCGACACGCGCGCTCTGGCAGCAACTCGGTCAATCAAATGATCTCGAACGGTTTGATCCGGCGAAACTTAAGTGGGGAGAATTAACGGAAGGCGCGCGGCTCGCAAGCGTCGAAGCGATCTTTCCGCGTTTAGACAAAGCGAAAATTATGAAGGAAATCGAAAACAACACGGAAGAAACGATTCAACATTCGGGTCAGCACGCGACGCAAGCCGAAGGCGTGCCGGGCGCAGCATCGGTAGTTGAGACGAAACCCACACCGCCGATGCGCCATGCGACGGAAGCCGAGCCTGCAGTAGCAAACGCGCCCGCCCCGCCAACCGCTTCCAATCGGGAAGCGACTGAAGGTGTTGTAAATTACATTGACATCGAAGACTTTGCGAAGATCGAAATGCGCGTCGGTGAAATTCTGACTGCTGAGCGTGTGCCGAAAGCCGACAAGTTGCTGCGCTTTACAGTTAATGTGGGCGAAACGCAGCCGCGCCAAATTCTCGCCGGAATCGCGCAACACTATGAGCCTGAAGCGCTCGTCGGTCGTAAAGTTGTGATCGTCGCCAATCTCAAACCGCGAAAGTTGCGCGGCTTTGAATCGCAAGGCATGGTGCTCGCCGCGTCAATCGGCGAAGAAGGGCGCCCCGTGCTCGCAACCTTCGCGGAAGATGTGGAAGTAGGAGCAAGATTGAAATAAAGAAGTCAGGAGTCAGAAGTCAGGAGACAGAATAAAAACGCCCATGTCGCGTTTGTATTTATTCTGACTTCTGACTCCTGACTTCTGACTCCCTGCTTTTCATGTTTGTTGATTCCCACGCGCATGTTGACGGCGAAGAATTCGACGCTGACCGCGACGAAGTGTTGGAGCGCGCGCAGGCGGCGGGTGTGCGGGCGATTTTAACAATCGGCACGGGCGATCCGCAGAGCGGAAACTTTGAGCGCGCCGTTGCGCTGGCAGAAAAGCACGCGAATGTTTATGCGTCGGTCGGTGTGCATCCGCATGACGCACAAGTTTTTGATCGTTCTGCTTCAGAGCGTCTGCTACATCTTGTCAAAGAAAGTTCGCGCGTCGTTGCGTGGGGCGAGATCGGGCTTGATTATCATTACGACAACTCGCCGCGTGATGTGCAGCGCGCGGCATTTGTGCAGCAGTTGAATCTGGCGCGCGAAGTTAAACTCCCGGTTGTGATCCACACGCGCGAGGCGGACGCGGACACGATGGATATTCTCGAAAGCGAATACGGCGCATCTGAACGCGGTGGCGTAATGCACTGTTTTGGTGGCAGCTACGAAATGGCGAAGCGCGCTTTGGATTTAAATTTCATGATCTCGTTTGCCGGAATCATCACATTTAAAAAAGCCGATGAATTGCGTAATGTCGCGCGGCGTCTTCCGCTCAAACGTTTACTGATCGAAACAGATTGCCCTTATCTCGCTCCCGTGCCCTATCGCGGACATCGCAACGAACCCGCTTACGTCATTGAAGTGGCGCGATGTTTGGCTGAACTACACAATCGTAAGTTGGAAGAAGTTGGTGAAATAACGACGAACAATTTCGCAAATTTCTTCAGAATTACCATCGCTTGAGCCTTTACGAAAAGGTTTTAAAACAGACGCCGCCCCAAAGCCGCATTTGCATCGTAGGCTTTCGCGCTTCGGGCAGATGATGATATGCTGCAAACGCGTTCGTGAAGTGTTTCACCACGTCGGCCGCCGGGCGATGTTAAGAACAGTTAAGCTTGCATTTAAACGTTATGGCTCAACAGAACTCATTCGACATTGTTTCGGAAACCGACCGCGCCGAGATCACAAACGCGATCAATCAAACGATGAAGGAAGTGCGGCAGCGTTTTGATTTCAAGGGCAGCGAAGCGGCCGTGGCGCTCGAAGATAACGCGCTCGTGTTAACGGCGGAAGACGAAACGCGATTGCGCAACATGAATGACATTTTGCAGCAAAAACTCGTCAGGCGCGGCGTATCTCTGAAAGCTCTTGATTACGGTCGCATCGAGGCGGCGGCGGGCGGCACGGTGCGCCAGAAAGTTGAGTTGCAGCAGGGAATTCCGCAAGAGAAGGCGCGCGAGATCGTTAAGTTTATTAAAGACACGAAGGCGAAGGTGCAAGCTGCGATTCAGGGCGACGTGGTGCGCATCACGGGGCGCGACCGCGACACGCTGCAAGAGGTGATCGGGAAACTCAAAGCTAAAGACTTCGGCATTGACATGCAGTTTACAAATTATCGTTCGAGTTAATCTTTACAAGTTTTATTGTGCCGGAATCAATGAGCAACGCCAGCAGCCACATCGCTTTAACCGTCGAAGAACAAGAAATCTCGGCGCGTCGAATCTTTACAACGATTGCGGCAGAACTCGCCCTCGTCGAAGAAGAGTTTGAGCGGCAAGCCGCCTCTGATGTCGGCGTGATCGCGCGCATCAGCGATTATCTGCGCGCTTCCGGCGGCAAGCGCGTGCGCCCCGCTTTGCTGCTACTGTCGGTTGCCTCCGCAGGCGGCAACGCTGCGCGTCATAATGCGATCCGCATGGCTGCGGTGATGGAATTCTTGCACACCGCCACGCTCGTTCACGACGACATTATTGACAATGCCGAGATGCGGCGCGGCGCGCCTTCCATTAACAGTCGCTTCGGCAACACGACGGCTGTGCTCGTTGGCGATTGGCTTTACATGACGGCTTTTGAGACAAGTTTGCAAGAGCGTTCGCTGGAAATTTTGGAAATCCTGACGGCCGTTACGCGCAAGATGGTCGAAGGCGAGTTGATTCAACTTACCTTGCTCGGATGCGCGGACATTTCTGAAGAACAATACCTCGACGTGTTGCAGCGAAAGACCGCATATCTTTTTAGCGCGTGCTGCGAGATCGGAGCGATACTTGCCGGAGCAAACGCGAGCGAGCAACGCGCACTACGCGATTATGGCCTTAACCTCGGTGCGGCTTTTCAACTCATTGACGATCTGTTGGATTTCACCGCGACCGACGAGATGCTCGGAAAACCTGCGGGCGCTGATCTTCTTGAAGGCAAGGTGACACTGCCGCTAATCTATCTGTTGCAACGCGAATCTGCTTACGCAAGCGCGGTGCGAGAGGTAATGCGCGAAGGAAGCTACGAAGGTCTGTCGCGCTCTTCGTTGCTGAGCGCGGCTGAAGAATCGGGTGCGTTGGACGCAGCGCGCGAGCGCGCCAGCAGTCTCGCGGAACGAGCGCGAATTGCGCTCGCGGTTTTACCCGCTTCCAAGTATCGTGATGCGCTTGAAGCGCTGCCAACTTATATTACTGAACGCGACAGCTGATTCCTTCTTTTGAAACTTCATGGCCGACGAAAACCTTTTAGCGACGCTCGAACAGAACTTGCGGCAACAGCGGCAGACGCGCGCCCGCTTCGCGGGAAAGTTAGCTGAACTGGAAGCAGAAGCGGAAAAGGTGCGCAATGAAATGAACGCCATCGATCTGCTCGCCGGTCAAACCGAAGCCACAATCCGCAGCATCATGACTTCCGTGCTCGGCGCGACTGCGACATTCTCAAAGGCGGCTCCCCCGATTCCATCCGATGCGGCGATTGAAGCGGCATTGAGAGAAGATACGGCGCGAAGCCAAGTTGCCGAAGCAAGCTACTCTTCAAACGTTTCTCGCGCGCCGCTCCCCGAAGCGCGGGCGGATACGGAAGTTCAAAGCGACCGTTTCTTTGATCGCACGATTCCACAAGCAACCGCTTTGCTGTTGCGCGAATTAGGCGCGCCGCTTCACGTCAACGAACTTTACAATCGCCTGCTCGAAGGTGGCTTTCAATTTACTGGGCAACACCCGACCATAAGCATCGCCGTCTCGCTCAATCGCAACCGACGCTTCCGCAAAGTCGCTCCCGGCACGTTTGATCTCGTCATCCGAGACGCTTCATCGCAAGCTTCCTAAGGTTCTAACAAGATGACGCGCCCGGAAAAACTTGTCGCTCACATTCTCGTCTGCGCGCACAAAACGTGTCTTAGACAGGGCGCGCGCGATGTCGCTAAAGAGTTGAAGCAATGTTTGAGAGAAAATGATCTGAAGCGACGCGTGATGTTGACGGCTGTAGATTGCCTTGACCAGTGCGGCGACGGCCCCCTCGCGGTTGTTTACCCGGACGGAGTTTGGTACGGCGACTTGGAAGTTGAAGATGCGCGCAGGATAGTCGAAGAGCATATTATTGAAGGGCGTGTAGTTCGTAATCGTGTTTTGTGCATGATGCGCAAAGAAGATGTTGAATAAAAAGATTTCCTCTTAAGCAATTGAGATTGGAGCAAAAGCTCCAAGTTTAATGAATGTTACATCCGTGTAACACCGCGCGATTAAAATATTGTGGCATGAACTCTTACGGACAACATGATTTCCCCGGAAAGCTTTTCGTTGTGGAAGGCACGGACGGGAGCGGTAAGTCAACACAGTTGATGTTGCTCTACCAATGGCTCAAGGCGGAAGGCTACCCGGTGTTTTTCTCCGAGTGGAATTCATCGCCCCTCGTTAAAGACACGACGCGGCGCGCGAAAAAACGTCGCCTCTTTACGCCCGCAACCTTTTCGCTGTTGCACGCCACTGACTTCGCCGACCGCACCGAGCGCGACATCATTCCGCCGCTTAAAGCCGGAGCGATAGTCCTCGCGGATCGTTACATCTATACGGCGTTTGCGCGCGACGTGGCGCGCGGTTGCGACGCGCGTTGGGTGCGCGACGTTTATAAGTTTGCGATCAAGCCCACCATCGCTTTCTTCTTTCGCGCGCCTTTGGATGTGGCGATTGATCGCATTATGTCGGGGCGACCGGAACTGAAATTTTACGAAGCGGGTTTGGATATGGATTGGACTGACGACCCGGAAGAGAGCTTCACGATTTTTCAAGGCAAAATCCTTGAAGAGTATGACGGGATGGTAGATGAATTCGGTTTAACTGTCATTGATGCGACGCGTTCGATTGAAACGCAGCAACGCGAGATGCGACGGATCGTCACGTCACACTTAAAAGGGAAGGCGGCGCGCGCAGGATGAAGGAAATGCGTTTCTACGGAACGGCCTTGCCCGGCGTCGAAGTCGAACCGTATCCGGGCAAGTTGATCGTGATCGAGGGCACGGACGGTGTCGGTCGCTCAACTCACATCGCGCTTTTGCGGCAATGGCTTGAGTCGCGTGGACACGCCGTGTTGGATACGGGCATGACGCGCTCGTTCTTGGCTGGCAGGGGAATCAAGGAAGCGAAGCAGGGGCACACGCTCGGTCGTCACACGATGCAGCTTTTCTACGCAACGGATTTCGCCGACCGTTTAGAGAACGAGATGCTGCCTGCCCTGCGCGCCGGATTCGTAGTGCTCACGGACAGGTATATCTACTCGGCGATTGCCCGCGCCGTCGTGCGCGGAGTTGATCCGCAGTGGATACGAACGTTGTACGGCATTGCGCTTGTCCCCGACGCGATCCTTTATTTGCGCATCAACTCGGCCGAAGAACTCGGTTCTCGCATACTCTCTTCCGGCGGCGGTTTCGATTTCTGGGAGTCAGGCATGGACTTGTATCTCGGCGAAGATTTCTACGATAGCTTTATCGCATATCAGAAGCGTCTCCTGCTTGAGTTCGACCGGATGATGGGCGAATACGGATTTCGTGTGATTGATGCTTCGCGTCCTGTCCGGCGCGTTGCGGCTGATCTGCGTCGCGTTGTGCTTCGCATCGTTGACGGAAAAACCTCATCCCGCGAATCAAACTCTAGTTCCTCACCCGAATCTGATGTAGCATTCGAGACGCCGGAGCAGAGCAAGCGCGTCGCGGAGGAAAACGTTCGCCATTGAAACTAGCCGCCATTGACATCGGCTCAAATTCGATCAAGCTAATCGTCGCCGAAAAGTCAAAAGATAATTCATTCGCAGTATTAGAGCGCGTCAAAGAAGTGGTTCGTCTCGGACACGACACCTTGCGTGACGGGCATCTTGCTCCCGCCGCGATTGAGCGCGCGATAAATACGATTAATCGTATGCGTCTCGCAGCGGAGACTCACGGCGTGGAACACGTCTTTGCGATTGCGACCGCGTCGGTGCGTGAAGCCGACAACGCGGCGGAATTTGTCGAAGCCGTTAAAGCTCAAACAGGAGTTCAACTCGAAGTTCTCTCCGGCATCGAAGAAGCGCGTTTGATCGGATTGGCGGCTGCGCACGGCTGCGCTGAGCAAGCGACGGCGATGCTGAACATTGACATCGGCGGCGGCTCAACCGAGCTTTCGTTGATGGAGAATGGCGGAGCCGTCGAACTCTTCTCAGTTAAGCTCGGCGCGGTCGGATTAACTGATCGCTTCGTGTCAGGCAATACAATTAAACCGAAAGAACTGCGCGCGCTGCAAGCAGAGGTGCGCGCCGCGTTTGAGCGTCCGGCGCGCGAGTTACGAGGGCGAAAATGGAAGCAAACCACTGGTACGTCAGGCACGATTATCTCCATCGGCGAAGTGCTTACCGGAAGCACGTTTGATGCGAATAACGTGCGCCTTAACGGAAGAGGTGATGTTACGATTGGGTCGGATGAACTTGAAGAATTCAATTCTCGCATGGCGCGGATGACGCTGGTTGAGCGCCGCAACGTGCCCGGCATCAGCGCGCAACGCGCGGAAATCATTATCGCTGGCGGGCAGATACTTGAAGGCGCGATGCGTGTTCTCGATGTTGACTCTCTAAAGGTTTGCGATTGGGCGCTGCGGGAAGGTGTACTCCTTGATCGTCTGCGCGAGTTGGAAGCCGAAGCGCGACCGCCCGTGCCAGATAAAGTTGATCCGCGTTTGGAAAGCGTGCGCGCCATCGGAGAGAAATATGATTACGAAGAAGATCACGCAAGCTGTGTCGCCGCGTTAGCCGAAAACATCTTCGACGATCTTGCGTCGGCGCACCAACTAAAACGCCACTACCGCACGCTGCTAGCAGCCGCCGCGCTTCTGCACGACATCGGTTACATCGTCGCGCATGAATCGCACCACAAGCATTCGCTTTACCTTATTAAGAATTCCGAATTAACCGGTTTCTCCGAATCTGACCGCGACGTGATCGCTAATGTTGCGCGTTATCACCGGCGCGCGCTTCCCAAAGAAAGACACCCGGAGTTTGCCGCGCTCAATCAAACGCAACGCGACGCCGTGTGGAAACTCGGCGCGATTTTGCGCGTCGCCGATGCGCTTGATAGAAGCCATCTAGGACACGTTAAAAAATTGCGATGCTTGTCAGGCGGTAAGACAATCGAGATGGTTTTGGAGTGCGGTGCGGGCGAATGCGAAAAGGAATTGTGGGCGGTTGAGCAGAAAAGCGATATGTTCGAGCAGATTTTCGATTGCAAACTGATTTGCCGCGCGGAAGTAGGCACGTGAGCGGTGATTGATAGCTATGATGGCGAAAGCGAAGGACATTCCTGATCTCAATTATAATGCGAGCGTGCAAGAAGGGGCACAACGTGTGCTGCTTTTTCGGTTTGATGAGATGATCAATTTGCGCGAAGCCGCGCTCGATTTTTCAGACATCGAAGGCGTTCACAACATGCGCGTCGCGTCGCGCCGTTTGCGCAGCGCGCTCGCTGACTTCGCTTCTTATTTTAGAAGAAGGGAATTGAATTCTTCGCGCAAAAAACTCAAGACGCTTGCCAGCGCGCTCGGCGAAGTTCGTGACGCGGATGTGGCGATTCAGGCTTTGGATAAACTTGCTTCGCGCGCCGACGCAGACGTTGCCGAAGGAGTCGGAAGGTTAATTGATGAGCGAAAACGCGAACGCGAAGACGCCCGCGCTAAGTTGGTCAAGGCGATTGATAGAGATGATTGTCAGAATCTTCGCGCCGAATTCGTGATGTCTCTTGAGAAAGCAATTGCGAAACGAAACTCCGTGCAAGAAAATGATTTGCGCGGAGCACACACAAACGGGACAAGCTTTCATGATGCCGGACGCGGTTTGATCGAAGAGCGATATTTGCAGTTACGAAAATTGAGCGCAAGCCTTTTCCGCCCGCATGATTCGGAGGCGCTCCACGATATGCGTATCGAAGCTAAAAGGCTTCGCTACACGCTCGAACTTTTCGCGGCTGCTTGGAATGATTCGCTTCTTTCTTTCGCCGATGAAGTGTCGCAAATGCAAACGCTGCTCGGCGAACTGCACGATTGCGATGTGTGGATTGACGCGCTCGGCACGCGATTAAAAAAGCAACACGCTCGCTCCGAACGTCAGCCTGATAACGGATTGATCAATCGTTGGCAACAAAACCGAAATGCGTCTATCTGGCTTTTACAACATTTCGTTCGCGCCCGCACAAAAAATTATCAAGGCGCGCTCGCCCTCTGGCATGAATGGGAAAAGCTCGACTTCAAGAATAGTTTGACGACTCAACTTTGCCAGTAATTCAATCGGCAGACCTCGCATAGTTGAAGGCTAAACGGAAAACAAAACGATCATGCGTGCAATGATTCTCGCAGCTGGCTACGGCACGCGACTTTGGCCGTTAACAATTGATCGCGCCAAACCCGCGATTCCATTTATGAATCGTCCGCTCGTCGGCTACGTTGCGGAATACTTGGCCGGTTACGGCTGCCGCGAAATCGCCGTTAACCTTCATCATCGCGCCGACTCGGTGCGCTCTGCGCTCGGCGACGGCTCTCGCTTCGGCGTCAAACTACACTATGTCGAGGAAACGGAAATCCTCGGCACAAGCGGCGCGCTCGACAACGCCCGCGAATGGCTTGAGGACGACACATTTGTTGTTATTAACGGCAAGATCGTAACTGATATTGATCTCAATCAAGCCTTCGAGACGCACCGCCGCCGCAACGCGCTCGCAACGCTCGTTCTGCGCCCCAATCCGCAACGCGAACGCTTCAGCGTCGTTAATACGCACGACGGCCACGTCACAGGTTTTGGTGGAATGCCAACGATAAATAATGCCGACGCGTCCGATAACGCCGAAGAGCCGTCAGGCTCTTCACAACTGGAAAAGATGAATGCGAGCCATGCGAACGCTGCGCCGTTGATGTTTACAGGCATTCAGATTTTGGAGCCGCGCATCTTTAACTACATTCCGCCTAAAATTTTTTCGCATACGACAACGGATGTGTATCCGCAGGCGATCAGTCGCGGAGAAGTGATCGCGGCGCATGTCGCCGACGGCTCGTGGCACGAGCTTTCGACGCTTGAACGCTATCTTGAAACTCACCTCGCAGTTCTTAAAAAAGAAGGTCAGCGCATTGTGAAAGGCGAGAATTCAATAATCGAGGCGAATGCTCACGTTGAAGATGCGGTGCTCTGGGAAAACGTCTTGGTAGAAGACGGCGCTCGCGTGCGGCGAGCTGTGTTAGGCGAGGGCGTGTGTGTCCGTAAAGGCGAGGAGATTGAAGATGCAATCGTCGTGCGTGCCCGTTTAGTTGAAGGCGAGGAGCGCCCGACGAAAGCTTTGCGCGGCGAAGTGAGCGGAGGTAATTTTGTAGTGCCTTTGACACGATGATACAATCAGTTTGCTTTCGTTCTAAAAAGATGGCAACGCTCTTGCTTACACAGCAAATCTTAAAATTAGTTACACTTGCGTTGCCCGCCAGAACATCATTTCGATGAGCCACCCATCACTCGAAACTACAACCGATGTGTTTACGACGACTGCGCGCGCGCGCCTTGTCGAGTTTCTCGCGCAACGCGCGCCGCGTGCAGACATAGCAAAGCTGGACGCTAAGATCATTGCCCTGACGCCAGATGCTTCGACGCGCGAATACTTTCGCGTTCCTTGGGCGCGAAACACGACCGCTGTAGCGGCCGTTTATCCGCAGGCGTTCGATCCGCAGCTTCATCCGTTTCTCGATGTGACGCGGCTTTTTACCGAATCGAAACTACCTGTTCCTGAAATTTTAGAACTCGACCCGTCGCGCGGCATCATCGTGCAGGAGGATTTAGGCGACAGACAGTTGCGCCAAGTCTGCGAAATCGCTTCAGACGATAAGAGGGAAGAGTATATCGAACGCGCCATCGCCCTTATCGCCCGCATTCAAGCCGCAACCGAAAAAGCTTACGACTTAAACTCAATCGCCAGTCGTCTCGCCTTTGATGAAGCGAAGCTTGTGTGGGAGTTGGAATTTTTCGTTGAACATTTTTTCAATAGCTTGCTTGACATTAAACTGAAGCGCTCAGAGTCTTCTCAACTTAAGGCTGAATTAAATGAACTCGCGGCTGAACTCGCCGCCCGCCCGCGCACGCTTTGCCACCGTGATTACCACACGGCGAATTTAGTCGTAGATGCGGCGGGAGAGCTGCACATCGTTGATTATCAAGATGCGCGTATGGGCCCGGCGAGTTATGATCTCGTCTCGCTCTTGCTCGACCGTCAACCCGCGCCGCCTTCGCTCGCACAATTGCGAGAACATCGTTTACAGTTTTTAGAAGAGCGACGCGGGTTAAATCTTCCGCCGATTGACCCAGACGATTTCGCGCGCGAATTTCGCCTCATGACCGTGCAGCGAGGTTTGAAGGCCGCCGGAACGTTCTCGTACCTGACGGGAGCGTGCGGACGTGGCGATGCGTACAAGCATTACATCCGCCCGACATTTCTTATCGTGCGGCAGGCAGCCGAATGGCTTGATCGCTTCCCGAAACTGCAAGAGCTGATCGAAGTTTATTATACAAACGACAAGCTCGAATAATTTAACGCTTATTTAATCCGATCATTCTGTGTTCTTAAAATCAATGCAGCAAATTTACATCAACCAATTAGCCGAACATGAAGGCGAAGAAGCGACGCTCAAGGGTTGGCTTTATAATTTACGCTCAAGCGGCAAACTGCTTTTTCCACAACTGCGCGACGGCACCGGCGTTGTGCAGTGCGTGGTAGTGAAAAAAGACGTGTCGCCGGAAATCTGGGAGAGCCTCAAAAGTCTCGGTCAAGAATCGTCCCTTATCGTGCGTGGGCGCGTGCGCGCGGACTCACGCGCGCCGGGCGGATACGAGGTGGATGTAACGGATGCCAAAGTTTTGCAGGCGACGGAAGGTTATCCGATCACGCCGAAAGAGCACGGCACAGAGTTTTTGATGGATCACCGTCATCTGTGGCTGCGTTCGCGCCGTCAGCACGCCGTCATCAAAGTTCGCCACACGGTGGTGCGCGCCGTCCGCGACTTTTTAGACGACGAAGGGTTTACGTTGTGCGATGCGCCCGTGTTGACTCCAGCCGCGTGCGAGGGCACAACGACGCTTTTTGAAGTTGATTACTTCGACGATGAAAAAGCTTACTTGACGCAATCCGGTCAGCTTTACAATGAAGCGACGGCCGCCGCGTTCGGCAAAGTTTATTGCTTCGGCCCCACCTTCCGCGCCGAGAAATCAAAGACGCGCCGCCACCTCACCGAGTTTTGGATGGTCGAACCGGAAATGGCCTTCGCGACGCTCGACGACGTGATGGATTTAAGCGAGCGCTTTCTCTCAAACATCGCGGCGCGGGTGCTTGACGAACGCGCAGAAGAGTTGAAAGTTCTGGAGCGCGACACTGCGAAGCTTGAATCAATCGTGCCGCCGTTTCCGCGTCTTCAGTATGACGAAGCCGTGAAGATTCTTCAGGAAGGATTCGAGCGCGGCGAAGTAGAAACGAGATTTGAATGGGGCGGAGACCTTGGCGCGCCGGACGAAACATATCTTTCGGGTCGTTATGATCGTCCGCTCATGGTGCATCGCTATCCAGCGGCCGTCAAAGCTTTCTACATGAAGCGTGACCCGGAGCGCGACGACCTCGCATTGGGCGTTGACGTGCTTGCGCCCGAAGGTTACGGCGAAGTGATTGGCGGGGGCGAGCGCGCGACATCTTTAGAGTTTCTTGAAGAACAAATCAAAGCCCACGAATTGCCCGCCGAAGCTTTCGAGTGGTATCTCGACTTGCGCCGTTATGGAAGCCAACCGCACGCCGGATTCGGCATGGGCATTGAGCGCTGCACAGCTTGGATGTGCGGTATCGAACACGTTAGGGAAACGATTCCGTTTCCGCGCATGTTGAATCGCCTGCGTCCTTAGGCATTGCATTAGTAGTTTAAAATCCTATTGGAAAGTTACAAATTTCGTTTCATCATTACAATTGTATGAATATGAGCGAGGCACAAGAACGCATTGTCACAATCTTCGGCGGATCGCGTTGCGATGAAAGTTGCGCGGAATATGAGGAAGCGCGTAGCGTCGGGCGGTCGCTGGCGGAGGCAGGTTTCACGATTTGCACGGGCGGCTACCTTGGCGTGATGGAAGCCGCGAGTCGCGGCGCGCGAGAACGCGGCGGTCGCGTTTTAGGTATCGTGATGAATCAGTTTAAAGCCGAGCCGAATCGCTACCTCACCGACAAAGTCGCCACGTCGCATTTCTACGAACGCTTGCAGCATCTTATTACTCGCTCCGTCGGATTCATCGCCATACGCGGCGGCATGGGCACGGTAACGGAATTGTCGCTCGTGTGGAATAAATTGCAAACAGGCGTGATCGCGCCGCGCCCGCTCGTGCTGATGGGCGCGTGCTGGCCGCCGGTCGTCGAAGCGTGGCGACAAAATCTTTCCGTCAGCGAACGAGATATTGCATGGCTCGATTTCGCCACGACGTCCGACGAGGCGGTTCAGATCATTATTAACAAATCAAAAGGAGTGCAATTATGAATTGCCCTACTTGCAACGCAAATTTAATTGACGGCGCACAATTCTGCGGCGCCTGCGGCACGCCGACCGCATCGGGCGCTGCGGTGGCGCAACCGTCGAGCGCGTCGTCTTCAAACCCTTACAGCGCAGCGCAAAACTACAACGCGGCGAATCAAAATCACGGCATAAATATTGACTCCGATTCGCGCGGTCAGGGACGAGGCTACAGTTATCAGGTTTTGCATCAACCATCATACGCGCTCGCGGTTCTGCAACTCGGCGCGGAGCAATCAATTCAAGCGGAATCGGGCGCGATGGTTTCGATGTCAGCAAACATCGAACTACAATCGCAGATGAAAGGCGGCTTACTCGGCGCGCTCAAACGGTCGGTCGGCGGCGAGTCGGCGTTTGTTTCAACTTTTACGGCGCGCGGCGGCCCCGGCGAGGTGACGCTTGCGCCCGGTGGCCCCGGCGACATCGCAGCAGTTGAAATGAATAATCAAATGTTCCTTGTGCAATCGAGTTCATATCTCGCGGGCGACACGAGTCTCGTCATTGACACGAAATGGGGCGGCGCGAAATCATTCTTCGGCGGCGAAGGTTTGTTTGTGTTGCAAGTGCAAGGAACAGGATTGTTGCTCGTCTCATCCTTTGGCGCGATCCATCGCAAGACGCTTCAGCCGGGCGAGCGTTATGTGGTTGACACGGGACACTTGGTCGCATGGGAAGGGCAGATGCAGTATCAATTGCGTAAAGCGGCTTCCGGGTTTTTCCGCAGCATGGTGAGCGGCGAAGGCATCGTGTCGGAGTTTATGGGTCCCGGCGAGATTTTGATTCAAACGCGCAACCTTGCAGCCTTCGCCGGACTGATGAAACCTTTCTTCCCGTCGCAATCGAGCGGCGGCAAGGGCTTCAACATTGACTTCGGTTGATCGGTTTCTATGAACGAGGTGCAAAATGAGCGTCCGCAAGCTTTCCCGTTAAAACAAGTTTCGGCGGAAAGCGGAAAGCGCATCGGCGTCGTCGGCGTGCCGCTTGATTTCGGGGCAGAGGTGGCGGGCGTCGGATTGGGGCCGGCCGCGATGCGCGTGGCTGGCTTGAATCATCGCCTTGCGCAACTCGGCTACGAAGTGCGCGACCTCGGCGATCTGCGCATTGTGCGCCCAACGGAGATGGCCGCGCCAAACGAGCGGTTAAGATATTTGAAAGAGATTACGCAGACTTGCGAAGATTTAGCGATTGAGGTGCGCGCAGTCTTAGCGCAAAACGAATTGCCGCTTGTGATCGGCGGCGATCATGCGATTGCGATGGGCACGATCTCCGGCGTCGCTTCGTTTTACCGGGAACGCAATGAATCAATCGGCCTCATCTGGTTCGACGCACACGCCGATATGAACACGCATGAAACAACTCCTTCGGGAAACATTCACGGGATGCCGCTCGCCGCAATGCTCGGTTACGGCGCATCAGAACTCACACAGATCGCAGGATTCGCTCCGAAACTCGATCCGCGTTTCTGCGTCCATGTCGGTGCGCGAGATGTTGATCAGGGAGAACGAGAATTAATTCGACGCACCGGAATTCGCTTCATCACGATGCGCGAAATAGACGAGCGCGGGATGAGCAGTTGCATGGACGAAGCGATTGAGATCGCGCGTCAGGCTGCGGCTGGTTTCCATGTTACTTTCGATGTTGACGCACTCGATCCGGCTGATGCGCCGGGGTCGGGAACAGTGGTGCGCGGCGGTTTCACATACCGCGAAGCGCATCTGGCGATGGAGAAGATCGCGGAGGCGGGCGGAATGATCTCGCTCGAAATCGTTGAGATCAATACGACGCTTGATGTTAATAACAAGACGGCGGCGCTCGGCGTCGAGTTGGTGTTGTCGGCGCTCGGTAAAACTATTCTGTAGAAACTGAAAAGGGAATTACGCTTGACGAAAAAGTTGCGGGTTGGTGTGATTTTCGGCGGACGCTCCGGCGAGCACGAAGTGTCTTTGAGATCGGCGCGCGCGATCATCGAGGCAATGGATCAAAGTAAATACGAAGCGATCCCCGTTGCGATCACAAAGCATGGGCGTTGGCTTTCGCCGCTTGAAACGGCGAATTTGTTGCCGGAAGATGTAATCTCAATTAATGAAGATCAAGCGGTTTCGATCTCCGGCGATCCATCACGGCGCGGTTTGCTGAGGCTCAAAAGTCACGGCGAGCAAAAAACGATTGAAGCCCTCGACGTTATTTTCCCCGTGCTTCACGGAACGTTTGGCGAAGACGGCACGATCCAAGGTTTGCTGGAGATGGCGGACTTGCCTTATGTCGGTTGCGGCGTGCTGGCTTCCGCCTGCGGCATGGATAAAGTGGTAATGAAGAATTTGTTCCGCGACGCAGGGCTGCCGATCTGTCGCTACACTTGGTTTCTCCGCGCGGATTGGGAGCGTGATGCGAAAAGTATTGCGCGTCGCATCAAGCGCGAAATCGGTTTTCCATGTTTCGTTAAACCTGCGAACTTAGGTTCATCCGTCGGCATCTCGAAAGCGACCGATGTGCGCACGCTTGAAGAGGCGATTAACACGGCCGCGCGCTACGACCGCAAGATCGTCGTCGAAGAAGGTTTGGATGTGCGCGAGATCGAATGCGCCGTCTTGGGTAACGACGCGCCCGAAGCGAGTTTGCCGGGCGAGTATGTGAGTGCCGCCAATAAATCTCTTTTTTTGGATTACACGGAAAAATATTCGAGCACGGGGCACGTCGAGTTTGTGATCCCAGCGCCGATTCCGAAACCTCTCGCCGCGCGCGTAAAGAAAATGGCCGTTGAGGCTTTTCGCGCGATTGACGGGGCGGGCTTGGCGCGCGTTGATTTCTTTCTGCGCCGCGACACCAATGAACTTTTGCTTAACGAGTTGAATACCATGCCGGGTTTCACGCAAGTCTCAGGTTACCCAAAGATGTGGGAGGCTTCCGGTCTATCTTTTTCCCAACTCGTTGATCGTTTAATCGAACTTGCCATCGAACGTCACGGCGATAAAGAGCGTAATGAAACAAGCATTTGAACCAACGGCGTGTGAGCAATTAACGAATATAGATCGCAGGCAGGAAGGTTTTATGTCGAGCGTAGCAGCAGAAACGCGAAAACAGAACGATGATTCCGCGCCAAGCGCGAAGGAGATGATCGCCTTCGGAAACTTCGAGGGAAGTTTGGAGGAAGCGTCGTGTCCCGTGTGCCGCCCCCTACCGAAAGCGCGTCTGCTCTTTAGAACGCGGCAGGGCATCGGATTCTGGCAGTGCGAAGGATGTGAAACTATTTATGCATCGCCGCGATTTGACGAGCCATCGCTCTTAAAAATTTATGAAAACGAGAACTTCAAAGATTTATCGCTTTACGAAAATTTCTCGTACGAGACTTGGGAACAAAACTGTGATCGCACGTGGAT
>JACDAW010000231.1 GCA_013695245.1 Pyrinomonadaceae bacterium
ACACCTCACGTCGAATCGCCCCACATCCCGCCCAGAATGTGACGGCTTCACTACTGGACTGCTGGTGAACAAAGTGATGATATAGATTTTTGTACTGTGAGAGGAAATTCTTTTCCGCCGGATCGTCATCATAAGAACCGAACACAGCACCGATGTCAGGATGAAGTGTAAAATCGGCGGCTACTTTAGCCATCGTCTCCGGCCGCACAACCACATCCGAATCAACGAAAAATAGAATTTCGCCGCGCGCGTTCTGAGCAGCGTAGTTCCGTGCGGCACCGGGTCCTGATTGCTCCGTCATGGACAGAATTGCTGCACCTTTTTGGCGGGCTATCTCCGCGCTTCTGTCCGTCGAGCGATCATCTACAACGAGCAGTTCAAATGATTGATATGAAGATGCGATGATCGCGTCGAGACATTGAGCGAGAAATTTTTCTCCGTTATAAACAGGAACGATAACTGATATGAAGATTTGATTTTCCATTATCGAAAGCTGTCCTTACGAAAGCTCTAGCTGGAGCAGCAAGAAAACAAAGCGTTGTCCCAAAGTCCGCATTAGCTCTTGCGAAATAGCGCATCCCAGCTTGGACCGATACGCTGCAGAAGCGATTTGAAAACGGGCGCTCTCCTGAGCGAAGAATAAATACGCCCTTGCAGGCGGGTTGCGGGTGAAAACTCGCTTAACGCTTCCATGTCAACTTCCGGCAGCGCATACTTTCTGTACGCAAAGAACTTTTTCGCAACTTTGTTTAGTTCACTGAGCGAGCACGGCTTGATGTTTTCGTAGTGTGCGCCGCGCCGCCAGCGCACGTAACGAGCCTGCCATGCGCGTGGCAAGAAACCGACGCCCCAGAGATAGGCGTAAGGGTCTTTGGCGACCGAATAGCGATTGACCGTATTGACATACAGCACGCCGTCGGCTTCGAGCGTGCGCGCACACTCAGCGAGCATCTTCTCCTTGTCCCGCACAAACTCAAGCGTCGAAGCCGTCACGATCAAATCAACAGAATTGTCGGGAAACGGCAGATACTCAGCACAACAACAGACGAGCGGGGGGACAGGCAGTCCCTTATCCATGAAGCGGCGACGGCTGACGTGTAGCCAGCGCATAGCGATGTCAGTCCCGATCACCAGCTCATACTGAGGCGTGGCGACGGCAAGAAAGTTTCCGGTGCCGGAACCGATCTCCAACACCCGACGCGCTGTGACCGGGCGTTCAACTGTGCCATCCGACAAGAGGCGGAGGCTGCGACCAGCACGGTGCTCGCCGAGTAGGGCGCTGCGGATAAATTTAGGGCGCAAGGCGACGGGCGTAATATCGCTAAAGCTCCAGTAATGCTCAAGCAGCCGCTCCAACGGGTAACGCTCAAGCGCGGCCAAAACGATCTCGGTGCGGTCGTGATCCTCTTGAAAGCTAAGGAAAGGATCGGGAAAAACGCGAAAGTCAGGAATGCCACCATGAAGCAGGTAATCTTTCGTGCAATTTACACAGTGGTAAACTTCCCTCTCGCGAGGAACAGTCAATTTTTCGTGGCACAACGGGCACACGAAAGCGACTTCGCGCAGCGATGGCAGCAACGATGGGGGATAATCGGCGTTGCTATCTTCTGCGAGGTGTAGGCATTGACGTAACATCGCGGCTCACGAAGGGAAGTACGGCTCACGAATAGTGGCGAGCTTTCGTGATCGAGGTTTTAGAACCTCGATTTGATCATGGCACGGGTAAGCTGCACGGGTTGAAAAACGATGCTCGGCCAGAGAAAGACTTCGTTCGTGCAGTAACATTGCTTAGCGCGAATTTGCGCTCGCAGTGCTTTGGCTTCTTCCGAGTCCCATATTTCAAAGAAGCTCTTCTTGCGGAGATTACCGAGCGGACGATGCGTTTCGCAAATACTAACGTCACCATTGGCATAGACCACGCCCGTTAAGGTGCCGGCCGTGCATGGAATGTACTGCGATTCCGATTCAATGGTCTTAACTTTCGCCCACTGTAACATCGGCTCGACGCTTGACCCGAAACGTCCCTTATCACGATCCCGCCAGACTTCCTTGACGTGTTTATAAAGCTCTTTGTATTGCTGTAGAGCCGGGCCTTGTAGCGAGGCATTTTTGCGGTCGCCGCGAATCACGGCGAGGTTGTGGTGCTCTATCGCCGGATAATTATCATGTAAGTGTTCGGTCAGTTGCCATATCTCGTTCATGTTCTCGCTCATAGCAACGGTATTAGCGTGAATTCGCAAGCGCGGGTCTTCCTTCTGCAACTCCGTTAACATCGCGTATGTTTCCATCGCCTTTGAGAAGGACTTGGGATTTCCACGAAACCGATTGTGGTACTCCGGCATTCCGTCCAACGATATTTCACACGCGAAAAGTTGAAGCGTCTTTGATTTCAACACTTGACGGAGTTGCTTCTCTGTTTTTTCAGTGAAATAACCGTTGGTCGGCACATAAATCTGCTTTACGCCATTGTTCTCAATAAACAATGCGCAGACTTCGGCAAAGTCGCCCCTGATAAAAGGTTCGCCACCGGACAAATTGAGATTCTCGAATTGACCTAGCTCAAGCGAGAGTTTTTTAAACTCCTCGTAGGTTAAATCGTTTCGTTGGTTAAGATTGCGCCAGTAAAAGCAGTGCTCGCAGGTCAAGTTACAGATCGAGTTAATGAACACGATCATAAATGGCGGGGTCTGCCGCTCCTGATAAGTGCCGGACATCATGGATAGCCGCGTATGGCGTTTGATCCGAGTTGCAATGCTCATATTTACCTCTCAATAAGCTAATAAACGCTTAATTGCGCTTATAATCCAAAATTTGCTTCAAATTACGGAGAGATTGCCTTAATTTCAGATATGCTGTGAAACTATTCGTTGGCAGTCTTTCTAACAGACTTTGATGCGAAATGTAGTATGTGTCAACTCTATTTAAAAGATATACATCACTTTCGCCATTAACTCTTCCAAGTCTTGTCGAACACGCTCCGTTAAAGTGTCGTTGCGCTGTCTCCCTGATCCTACGGTTGTACTTACCGTAGGGGTAAGCAAAAACTTTTACTTCCTCGCCTAGATGTTCTTGAATCTTATCCTTCGAGTGTTTGATTTCATAATCTGCCTGCGACTCATTTAGGCGGGTCAGGTCGGGATGCGTTAAAGTATGCGCGCCAAACTCGATTCCGTGCTTACGCATCTCTCTGACTTCGCGCCACGAAAGCAACGGACTCCGCTCAATGGACGGCATATTACTTGGCCAATCATTATACTTGCCGCAATAATCCGCGATGAGAAATACGGTGGCTGTAAACCCGTATTGCTGTAACACGGGGAAAGCTTCGGTATAGACATTTTCGTACCCATCATCGAAAGTGATCGCCACCGTCTTTGCTGACAATGGCCGCCCCTCATTGATATGAGCAACAACTTCACCGAATGAAATTACATTAAAGTTGGATTCGCTTAAATGACGCATCTGCGCCTGAAATATGCCGGGCGACGTTGAAACAACCGATCCGCTATCATCGAGCGAATGATAAGTTAGGATCGAAATCTGGCGTTTGCTCGCGTGTGCGTTGCCCATATCTTAAGTTTGCGGCGGTTAAAATGCGCCCCACATTTTTCCGCGCTCACTTCGCGGTAACTTCGTCTCAAATGTATTCGCCGACAACCGAATTCGACTTATTAAGGTGTTTCTCTTGTGTCTCGTGGATCAAATTCATGTACTGAAGGATATGAACATCCTCCGTCCAGTATTTCAGGTAAGCTTCGTACCCTTTCATCCCAAGCTGGCTTCGCAGCCCAGTCTCCTTCGTCAGTTTATCCATTGCAAGGGCGAGGTCATCAAGATCGTTGTAGATGAATCCGCCGCCACTGTCCTCTACTACCTCAGGCAACGCGCCCAGATTATTGACGATAACAGGCGTTTTCATCGAAAAGGCTTCGATGATGATCATGCCGAACGTCTCGTAACAAATAGATGGGACAACGACCGCGACAGCTCCGCGATAAAGCTCCTTCAATTTCTCATAATTTAATTTGCCAAGAAATTTTACATTGCGTGCGTTTCCGGCTAACTCTACTAACTCCTGACGGTATTCGCCATCGCCTGCAACCAGCAGATCATAATCGGGACGATTTTGAAAAACAGGGATAAGGTTTTGCACTCCCTTTATCTTTTCTAACCGCCCGACATAAAGAAAATAGAGGCGACCCTCCGCAGGAGGTGGCGTAGGCACGCTGATTTCGTTCGCCTCTTCAGGTTTGGGTAGAAAATGCGGGATATGCGTGATCGAGATGTCTGGGTGGGTTTCAAGGTGTTTGGCGAGAGTAAATCTGCTGGGCGCGATAAAACAATCCACGTGCCGCAGCGTTTTTTCCATCAAACCTGTATGACGCCACAACTGCGGCGGTCGCCGTGCAGCCAACATGCAGAGGGTACAACTCTTCTTCGTACACACTTCGCGGTTGAATTTCCAAAGCACGTGCATCGGACACACCAACCAGTGCTCATGCGTCGTGTAAAGCCTGACCGCATCGCGGACGTATCGCAGAGCGGTGATGCCGATCAAGGACATGTTGTGGAAATGAATCACATCATATTGATTTTCATCGAGTAGCTTTTTGATCTTCTTCCCCTTGAAAAACGGAATGCCGGTCTGTTGCGTAAGTAAGGGCGACATAACCGAAGCCCGGCTTTTCAATTTATGCACCTTCACATTCTCATGATTCGGGTAGTCGCTTCCGACGCCGTTTGATTGCAGCAGCGCGTAAGCATCTTCGCAATGGATAACGTCAACGCGGTGCCCCCGCCGCGCCAATTCATTGGATAGACGATAAACATATATCCCATCCCCTCCGAAGTTATAAGGAGGATAGAAGGTCGTAATCATGCAGAACTTTAGAAACTTTTCCACTGCTAGTTTATCGCTCCACTAATTCCCGAAAGATCGCCAGAGTGTCTTGTGCCGCTCTGTCCCACGTGAATTGCTGTGCTCTCATCACTCCCATTACACTCATCTTCTTTCGGAGCTCGTCATCGCCGAGTACCTGACACAACGCTTCGGCTATCGCAGGCTGATCATAAGGATCGAAAAAGCGTCCGGCGTTGCCCACGATTTCCGGCAAAGAACCCCGATTGCTGGCGACGACCGGCGCGCCACAAGCCATCGCCTCGATAGCGGGAAGTCCGAAGCCCTCCTCCAGCGAGGGAAATGCCAGAAGTGAAGCGGCGTTGTAGAGGTATACAAGGTCACCATCTTCGATGAACCCAGTAAAGATGACTCTATCAGTCAGATTAAGTTGTTCGACGAGCATTTTCAGAGACGTATAATCCGAATAGAAAGTATCGTTTTTGTAATCCCCCACTAAAACAAGTTTGACATCGGAGAAACCGT
>JACDAW010000272.1 GCA_013695245.1 Pyrinomonadaceae bacterium
GTTTACCGCACGGCTTACGCCCTCGTCCGCGACGGCGGGCTGGCGGAAGACATTGTGCAGGAAGTTTTTTTAAGGCTCTATCGAAATTTAGATGACGCGCCGTGTGACGATTTGCTGCGCGCGTGGCTGTTGCGCGTGACGATCAACACGGCGCGCAACACTCTGCGCGGCCGCACGCGCGCCAATGTGCGCGAAGAATCTTTTGCGAAGACGCACGCGGAAGACGAAATGTTTAATTCGCCGGAATGCGAGCTTGAGCGTCAAACAGAGATCAGGGCGGCGCGCGAAGCTCTTTCACATATTCGTGAACCGATGCGCAGTTGTTTGTGGTTAAAACAACAAGGCATGTCTTACCGCGAGATCGCCCACGCGCTTTCGCTTAACGAAGGAAGCGTCGGGAGCTTCGTGGCGCGCGGGCGCAAAGAATTTATCAGGGCTTACGGCAAAATCGGAGGACGCAAATCGTGAAGCACTTAGACGAAGCGGCATTACAAACTTACGTTGACGGCGAACTCTCTCCCGCGAACTTGAAAGAGGCGAAAGGGCACCTCGCGGTCTGCGCCGATTGCGCCGCGTTGCTTGAAGAGACGAAAGCCGAAGCGCTGCAAGTCTGCGCGCTCTTTAATCACGAAAACCATTTGCCCGTGCCCTCTATGCGCCTCAAACAACGTCTCGATGCAGCTATCGCTCAGACGGACGCGCATTCACCTCGATACGCGGAAAGCGTAAACGCTTATCCGCATTCTCTATTGGATCGCTTGAGCGCGCTTTTTAGCGCTGGCTTCTTCGCGCCGTCGCGCGTGGCTTTGGCCGGATGCACCGTTGTCGCCGTTATATGCGTTGGGCTTTTTGTTGCGCTCCAACGTTCACAAAACGATGAACAGATGGCGAGCGTAAAACCTCCCGCACTTAACGGCACCAACACTGACGCATTTCCGCCTTGGGTTTACGGCCTGCCACAGAGAGAGGAAACAAGCGCGATAGTTCCAATCGAGCCTGAGCCGAAACCAACGCCGCGCGTGTCAGAAAATTCGGTGAGAGCGAGCCGTAGCACTGTTCCGCAAAGTCAATCGTTTGCTCGTCCGAGAGTGCGAGAGGAACGAAATGCGGAAGCGGGAGGTGTCTTATTTCCCGGCGAGAAAAGTTATCTGAACGCCATCGCGTCGCTCACAGATGTTGTTGAATCAAATTCTAAGGGAACGCTCAGCCCTTCTCTGCGCGCCGAGTATGAACGCAACTTGGCGGTTGTCGATCAAGCGATCACGACGACGCGCACCACCGCTAAGCGCAACCCGAACGACCCCGACGCGGCGCAATTCCTGTTTTCGGCTTACCAAAGCAAAATCGAATTATTAAACGCTGTCGCCGATCAACGTGAGATCGCGCAACGCTAAAGCGAAGACTGCCGACGATGAAAACGCTGTTTCTAACACTTGCCTTCGGCTTGAGCTTAGCTCACGGTGTGGCGGGCGCCAGTGCCGCCGCATCTCAACGTTACACACAAGAAGAAGTAGGCATAACCGCACAAGGAAAGGGCGGCGAGCAGCGGACTACAAAAACGACCTCGTCAGTGATCGTGACGGTGTGCGAAGACGGCGGAACGGTGACGATTCACGGCTGGGATCGTAACGAAGTAAGCGTAGCAAACAGCGAGGAGAACCGAATCCGTTTAAGACCAATTAGCGGAGCAGGCGAATCTGATTCGGCAACAAAAGTTGAAGTGCTTGTTTCAGATGCGGGCGGCGAAAGCGTGACAGGACGCGCAAGCTGCAACGCTTCCGCCGACATTGAATTAAGTGTGCCGCGCGGAGCGATGGTTGAAGTAAAAACGCGCGGCGGCGATGTGCATATCGCCAATGTTGCGGGGGCGCGCGTCGAAACTTTAGGCGGCGATATTGAAGTGCGTAGCGTGTCGAAGGCGGTTGAAGCAAAAACCGTGAGCGGCGATGTTGATATTACAGAATCGAGCGGTCGCATGTCCGTGCGCGCGATTACCGGCGACATTAACGCGATGAATGCGCGCGCGGCGTCGGCGGGTGATGCTTTTGAAGTTGTAACGGTAAATGGTGAGATCACGCTTGAGCGTGTGAATTATGCGAGCGTCAACGCGGCATCAATAACCGGCAGCATCAACGTCGAGGGGGCGCTGGCGCGCGGCGGGCGTTATGATCTGAGATCGAACACCGGCAACATCATCCTGAATCTCGCCGCCGACGCTTCGTTTCGCATCAACGCCCGCGTAACACTCGCGGGCACGATTATCACCGACTTTCCCGTGCGTTACACGGGCGAGCAGTCCGCGTCCTCCATGCAACGCTTAACCGGCGTGTATGGCACGGGCGATGCGTTGCTCAACCTCATTTCCTATAGCGGCACGGTGCATTTACGCCGTAAATAAACGGATGCCATCCGAAAGCGCACTATCTTTTCCGCCTCACCGCAAAAAAGTTGCCACAAAAATGATCAGCGCGGTGTTTTAAGTTTTAGAAAGCAAGAAGTGTAATTTGAAGGCAGCCACGCGCCGGTCAAGTTGGTTGCATCGGCTCATGCGCTTTTGAAATTTTGAACGCATTAGCGCAAGCGTAAATTCTTAATGAATGACTTTGCATTTACATTCAACTCACAAGTGAGGGAGAAAGCGATGAGACGCAAGTTAAGAATCGGATTGTTAATTCTGTTAATCGCCTTAAGCGGCGCGGCGCAGGTTTTTCGTTCAGTGAAAGTTTTAAAAGAAACCGCTCAATGCTTGTCGCAAAGATTTTGGGAAGGCAATTTCGGGATCGTTTCGGCGGCAGAACTCAATCTCCGGCGTCAAGACGACCGCAACGATCTGCCTGAACGCGATGAGATACGTCAATCGCATCGGCTCGCGCCCGGCGCAAGCGTCGAAGTCGCAAGCATCAATGGCTCGGTGACGATTGAGACTTCAAACACCGACGCGGCGGAAATTCTCGTCGTGCGCTCGGCACGCAACCGCGAAGATTTGCAGCGCCGCAAAGTCATTATTGAAGCAACTCCTCAAAGCCTCGTCGTGCGCGGCGAGAAAGAGGAGCGAAACTCGTGGCGCAGCGATGTTCGCCAGCGCGTCGTGCTGAGAGTTCCCCGACGGATCGAACTGATGGTGCGCGGCATCAACGGGCGCGTCGGCGTCGGCGAGATCGACGGCGCAGTGCGTTTGAGCGGCATCAACGGGCGTGTTGAAGTAGCGCAAGCGGTCGGCTATTCGGAAGTCTCCGGCATTAACGGCAGCGTTAAATTAACCGTCGCCCAACTCGGCGAACGCGGTCTTCGCATGAGCGGTATCAACGGCGCGGTTGATCTTCTTTTCGACCGTGAGGTGAATGCTGATTTGAGCATTAGCGGCCACAACGGCGGTGTTGATACTGAGCTTCCGAAC
>JACDAW010000358.1 GCA_013695245.1 Pyrinomonadaceae bacterium
GGCGTTGACGTTGAGGACGCCCGACGAACCCTGCGGCAAACCTCAAGCCCATCTATGCCCGGCATCATGATGTCGAGAACAGCGAGAGACGGGGCGTCTTCTCGTTCAAGCGCGTCGAGCGCATCAATGCCGTTGTGGACGATGATTACTTCGTAGCCCCAACTGTTAAGCGTCGCCTGCAACATGCGGCGGGAAACAGCATCATCTTCAGCAATTAAAATTCGCATCCTACTTAACGCTCCTGCCGCATCGGTTGTAGAACTTCGATGACTCCTTTAAATTCACTTTCCAAGTGTGTGATTAACATTTTCATCTGCGCGCTGTCCTCAATCTTTTCTTCCAGCTCTTCGCTGAGCGCTGCCATGCGGCGAGCGCCGATATTGCCCGCACCGCCTTTCAGACTGTGCGCTTCTCTCTTAATCGCTTGCACATCATTTTCCGCCAGCGCTTTACTGAGAAGTTCTATCCTAAGATTCGCATCATCAATAAACAGATCGATCAACTCGGTGACAAGGTCTGGCTCGTCCGCCTGCTGCACTTCTCTGAAGCTCGCCAGCACTGACGTGTCAACAACCGCGCGCTCAGTCGTTGATGAAGACGCACTTGGAGCTTCCGGTTGAGCGTGATGCTGCTCTTCAATGCTCGGCGCGATCCAACGTTCGAGCATCCGCCGTAGGGCGTCTGTCTTAACGGGCTTGCTGATGTAATCATCCATTCCGGCGGCCAAGCATTTCTCGCGCTCTCCGGCGAGCGCGTGCGCGGTCATAGCGATGATCACGGTGTGGCGCGAAGCACCTTCGCGGCGGCGAATCTCTGCGGTTGCTTCAAACCCATCCATCTCCGGCATCTGGCAGTCCATTAAAACCACATCGTAGCGTCGCTTCCCTACCGCCTCCGCCGCTTCCCGCCCGTTCGGGACGGCGTCGGCGGCGTAGCCCAAACTTTGCAACTGGTTGAGCGCCACCTTCTGATTAACCACGTTGTCTTCGGCGACGAGAACGCGCGTTCTTGAGGATTCGCTTGATTCTTCTTTCCTCGCCGGAACTTCGCGCAGCGAGTAGCGTGTGACGAGGCGCGAAGGCGCGGCGATTTTGTTATCGTCAGCTTGCTCTGACATAACTGTCGTTAAGCAATTAAAGAGTTGCGATTGGCGCACAGGCTTCTGAAGGTAGGCGGCGATCCCGGTCTCGCGCGCGAGTTGCCCGTGTCCGCGTTTGCCGTAGGAAGGTAACAACACCAGACGTACTTGGGCGATAGACGGATCAGACTTAATAGCGCGCGCGAGATTAAAGCCGTCCATGCCGGGCATCATCAGGTCGAGGATCGCAATGTCGTAGGGCTCGCCCTGCACTGCAGCGGCACGCAAAAGTTCAAGAGCGCGCGCGCCCGTCTCGGCTTCAGCAGCAACCATACCCCACGCGGTGGTTTGGTGAACAAAAATCTTGCGATTCGTCGCGTTGTCGTCAACAATCAGTACCCGTACTCGATCAAGGCTAACGTCATCGGCGTGCTGCTCAACTTTCGCAGCCGGCGGTTGTTTCTCGAACCTTCCCGTGAACCAGAAGGTTGAGCCTCCGCCGGGTGTGCTTTCGACCCCTATCCGACCGCCCATCAGTTCGACAAGCTGCTTGGAGATCGCCAGCCCCAAGCCCGTCCCGCCGTACTTGCGCGTGGTTGAGCCGTCCGCCTGCGTGAAGGCTTGGAACAAACTGCGCAGCGCAGTTTCCGAGATGCCGATGCCCGTGTCGCTCACCTCGAAGCGGAGCACGACGTGGTCTGCCGTTTCATGTTCTTTTTTCACTTCCACGACGATCTCACCTTGCTCGGTAAACTTGACAGCGTTGCCGAGCAAGTTGGTTACAACCTGTCTGAGCCTTCCGGGATCGCCGCGTAAAGAAGTCGGCACGTCCTTTCGGACGAGCGAAGCGATTTCGATATTCTTCGCCTGCGCTCGCTCGGCGAGAAGTTCTAACGGTGATTCGACAGTATCTCTTAAGTCGAAATCGATCTTCTCAAATCGAAGCTGACCGGCTTCGATCTTCGAGAAATCGAGAATGTCATCAATAACGGTGAGGAGTGCGTCGGCGCTCGACTGAATAGCTTCCGTATATTCGAGTTGGAGCGGTGATAGATCAGTATCGAACAGCAATCCCGTCATGCCGATCACGCCGTTCATCGGAGTGCGTATCTCATGGCTCATGTTCGCCAAGAACTCCGACTTCAGGCGCGTTGACTCCAACGCCGCGTCGCGCGTTTGTTCAAGCTCCGCCTCGATCCGCTTGCGCTCCGAAATTTCATCCTTCAATAAATTATTGGCGCTTGAAAGCTCAAAGGTGCGTTGCGCGACGCGCTGTTCCAACTCTTCACGCGCCTTTTGCAATTCCTCTTCCGTCCGCTTGTGGTCGTCAATGTCCGTGCAGGTTCCGACCCACATCACGATCTCGCCCGCTTGGTTTCTCATCGGCAGGGCGCGACCCAGATGCCAACGGTACGCGC
>JACDAW010000369.1 GCA_013695245.1 Pyrinomonadaceae bacterium
GCGCGTAAAGTGAGGGCGACGCGAGCCGTTGATTCTTTCAGCGAGAAATTGATTCAAGCGAATTTGGAACTTCCTTCGCTGCGATTCGATGGTAATGAACAGCAGTTCTATCGTCCGACGCGCCTACGGGAAGTGTTAGATTTGCTGCGGCAATACCCGGAAGCCACGCTCGTCGCCGGAGCGACCGATTTAGGATTGGAGTTTAGCTGGCACACGCGCGCCTTTCCCGTTCTGATTTCGCTCGAAGCTGTGGCTGAATTGAAAACGCTGAACCAGACGCCGGAGCACGTCGAGATCGGCGCGGCTGTGCCGTTGAGCCACGTTGAAGAAAATTTGCGCGGCGCGTTTCCGAGTCTCGATGAGATGCTGCACTGGTTCGCGGCGCGTCAAGTGCGTAATCGCGCCACGTTTGGCGGCAATATCGGTACGGCTTCGCCGATTGGCGATCTGCCGCCGGTGCTTTTATCTTTGGATGCAGAGTTACGCCTTGCGAGCGCAGACGGCGAACGAAAGATTCCAATTGCTGATTTTTTCAAGGGCTACCGTCAAACAGATTTGCAGACGGGCGAACTGATCGTCTCAATCGCAATTCCCAAAACGCTCGCGGTCGGCGCGGTGCGGCGCGTTCAGCAATCTTACAAAGTCGGCAAGCGCGGAACGGATGACATCAGCATTGTGGCGGCGGCGTTTGCAGTTGATCTTGACGAAGAAAACAAAATAGTCCGTGCGCGACTCGCTTACGGCGGCGTCGCGGCGATTCCGGCGCGGGCAATCGCAGTAGAACAGATGTTAGAAGGACAGCTTTGGAATATTGAAACAGTGCAACGCGCGAAGTCTTGGCTGAAAGATGCGTTTACTCCGTTGACTGATCTTCGCGGCAGCGCCGAATATCGCAAACTGTTAGTCGTAAACTTGTTTGAGAAATTCTTTGTCGAGATGACGGAGCGAGATGGAGACGTTGCAAGATGAGCAAAGTCGGGCAGCCTAAGAGTCACGAAAGCGCGGCGTGGCATGTGAGCGGCAGGGCCACTTACACGGACGACCAACGTCTCCTTGCGGGAATGCTGTCGCTTTATCCGGTGCTGTCTCCGCACGCGCGCGCGCGGATCATTAAGATTGACACAAGTGGCGCGTTTTGTGTTGACGGCGTTGTTACCGTCTTGACGGCGGAAGACGTTCCGGGTGAGAACGACACGGGAACGATCATTCACGACGAACATTTGCTGCCCACAGAAGAGATCAGTTATTGGGGACAAGCCGTTGTGTGGGTTGTCGGTGAAACCGAAGATGCCGCGCGGGAGGGAGCTAAAAGAGTTGTCGTCGAGTACGAACCGCTCGCGCCTGTTCTAACGATCAAGGAAGCGATTGCGGCGGATAGCTTTCTCACCATTACGACTCTGATGCGCCGCGGCGAACCGGAAACGGCGACGGCGGAATATTGGCTTGAGGGCGAAGTGGAGATGAACGGGCAAGATCATTTCTACCTCGAAACTCAGACGAGTTGGGTCATCCCCGACACGGAAGGCGGCTACCAAGTTTATTCTTCAACGCAGCATCCGACCGAAACACAGATCGTCGTCGGGCGCGTGTTAGGTATTCCGGGAAATTTGGTAACGGTTACTTGTTTGCGCATGGGCGGCGGCTTCGGCGGCAAGGAGTCGCAAGCGAATCCTTACGCGGCTGCTGCTGCATTAGCGGCTTATAAAACAAGACGCCCCGCGCGCGTGAGATTGCGTCGTCATGAAGATATGATTCTGACCGGAAAGCGTCACGGCTTTCTCGGAAGATACAAAGTCGGCTTTAACTCAGACGGAAAACTCGTCGCGCTCGATGCGGAGCTTTACGCCGATGGCGGTTGGAGTCTCGATCTGTCCCCGCCCGTGCTGTCGCGCGCGATGGTTCATGTTGATAATGCTTACTACATTCCGCACATTGAAGTGCGCGGTCGCATCGCCAAAACGAACAAGACATCGAACACAGCCTTTCGCGGCTTCGGTGGCCCACAGGGAATGATTGTTATTGAGGATATTTTAGATCGCATCGCGCGGACTCTGAATCTGCCGCCCGAAGTTATCCGCGAGCGCAACTTTTATCACGGCACGGGCGAAACCAACACGACGCCTTACGGACAGGAGATTTTCGACAACCGGATCGAGCGAGTTTGGAATGAAGTTAGAGCGAACGCGAATTTTGAAGAACGCCAACGGGAAGTTAATCAATTCAACGAATCAAATGTTTACAAAAAACGCGGGCTTGCCGTAACGCCCGTGAAGTTCGGTATCTCGTTCAACAAGACCGTCTATAACCAAGCGGGCGCGTTAATTCTCGTTTACACCGACGGCAGCATTTTACTCAATCACGGCGGCACGGAGATGGGGCAAGGGCTTCATACGAAGATGCTGCAAGTCGCTGCCGACGCGCTCGGCGTTTCAATCGAGCATTTCCGCATGATGCCGACCACGACGGATAAAGTGCCGAACACGTCGGCGACTGCGGCTTCGAGCGGCTCTGATCTAAACGGGCAAGCCGTTAAAGACGCTTGCGAAAAAATCAAAGCGCGCCTTGCGCCCATCGCGGCGAAGATGCTCAAGCTCGATGTGCCCGGCGATTTCATTTTTGAGAACGATTCGATTTACAGCCGCGATTACCCAAGCGACCGCGTTTCATTCCTTGACGCGGTGAAAGAAGCTTATCAAAACCGCATCAGCCTTTCGGCAACGGGTTATTACCGCACGCCGAACATTCATTGGAATCCAGAGTCCAACACCGGCAGACCCTTTTATTACTTCGCCTACGGCGCGGCGGTGAGCGAAGTGGAAGTTGACGGCTTCACCGGCACATTCAAACTGCGGCAAGTTGATATTGTCCACGATGTCGGCTCATCGCTTAATCCGCTCATTGATTTAGGACAAATCGAAGGCGGCTTCGTGCAGGGCATGGGCTGGTTGACGATGGAAGAGCTTGTGTGGGATGAACGCGGACAACTTCGCACTTACTCGCCCAGCACTTACAAAATCCCGACAATCAGCGAAGTGCCAGAACGCTTTAATATTCAACTGCTCGAACGCGCCGCGCAAGACGGCGTTATCTATGGCAGTAAAGCCGTCGGCGAACCGCCTCTGATGCTGGCTATTTCCGTCCGCGAAGCGATTCGCGCGGGCGTTGCGGCGTTCGGCAATCCAGATCACGTGCCGCTCGCTTTGCCTGCCACGCCCGAAGTTACATTGATGGCAATTGAGCGCGTGCGCGCTAGTGTCGCGCCGCCGGAGGGGTCTAATCAAAGTCGCCGCGAAATTTTAGAGGCTGTTTGAAGATCGAATTAAGTTTACAAATTGTGATTGGCGTTTATCTTTGTCACGCGATATTCCTTGATCGATGCTTGAAGTAGCATGTCGTTGAATATCTTCCGTCATCAAAAATCTGTATCTCATCTGTTGTAAATAACCCCACCTTTT
>JACDAW010000388.1 GCA_013695245.1 Pyrinomonadaceae bacterium
TAGCGATGATTTACCTTGCAGTTGTTCGCGCGCGGGGGCAAGCAATAGTTCGTAGAGCGAGCGCGCTTCACGGCTGAAGAGTAAGTCGCGTTCGGCGAGTTGGCGACGAAAACGCGCCACGCGCTCTGACAAAGCCTTTCGTTTGATGTCCACTTCGTAAACATGAAGCTGCGCCTGATTGTTTGCAACGCCGGTTACGCCCGATACGCTGTCGGCAGTTGATTGCTTCGTAAAGACGAAGAGATAGGTGCGTTCGTCCGTCACGACAAATTCGATAAACGCGGTTTCGTTGTTTGGCAGCAACGCGCCTGCTTCGTGTGCGGTGACGGCGCGCGCTTCGCCGCGTTGAATTTTGAGTTCGGGATGAACGGTATAAAGGTTTGCTTGAAAAACTTCGTAAGCGAGACGCGCGCGTTCAAGATTTGCTTGCAAGTCCGCGATGCGGCGTTGCTTGTCGGGCGCGGGCGCGGAGCGTTCGCTTTCAAGTTGCGCGGTGACGTTTGAGAGATTGTTCTTTAATTTTCTTTCTTCAACGCGCTCGGCTTCCGACATGCGCGAGGACAGGGAAGCGTGACCGGATTTAAGCACGTCTAACAGCACACGCGCTCTTGCTTGTTCGGCATAGCGGAATGCCTCTTCATAGTTGTTTTCGCGCGCAAGCATTTCAACCAGACGATGATACGGAGCGACTTTGTCGGTAAAGAAAATCTCTTGTTGCTGTTCGCCGCCCGCAATCCCTGAGCGCATACTCTCAATCGTGGAAATAGATTCGTTGAATGCCGCGCGCGCTTCTTCGTTTCTGTTCAGATTGGCAAGCGACGTGCCGACCTGTGCGAGCGCGCCCCAGAGCGTGTAGCGGCTACCGATGCGGCGCGATAGAACGGCGGCGCGCGTGGCGTAAGCGAGCGCCTGCGCGTTGTCGTTTTTTGCGTGATAGACGTGTGCGATATTGAGCAAGGTGGCGGCGATGCCATCTTTGGCATCCGCTTGTTCTCGCAATTTCAAACTGCGCTCGAAGTATTGAAGCGCGCTTACAGAATCGCCGAGTGTGAGATGCAAATTGCCGAGCGCGGCGAGCGAGCGCGGAATGCCGTCGGTAAGGTTAATGCTCTCGAAAAGTTTAAGGCTTCGTTCCAAGTATTTGTTCGCGGCGGAGAGCGAGTTTTGCGCTTGATAAACGCCGCCGATGTAGAGCAGCGACCACGCGACGGCGGCAACGTCCCTTTGTTCTTCATCAATGCGCAGGGCGCGTTCGTAATAGTTAAGCGCAAGCGGATAATTGCCTTGAAAATAGTAAGTCGTGCCGATGTGTCGCAGCGTCGAACTTATTCCGCTCCTGATGTCGAATTCTTCCTGCTTGTGCAGCGCTTTGTCGTATAACTCAAGCGCGCGAGCGTAATCGCCTCTCATGCGATCAACCGCACCAAGATGGAAATAAGCGCTGGAGATGATCTCGGATTGCCGCGCACCCTTCGGTTCGGGCAGCAATCTCAAGACGCGCTCGAAAATCTCTGCCGCACGATCATACTCACCTTTCAAATAATAATTTGCGCCCTGCCACGTCAACACCTGCGCGAGGTCGTCGGGTTCGCCTGCGGTTTCGAGCAACTCCATCCCGCGACGCATAAACTCGCTTCCACACTGCGCGTCACCACGCGCTCTGCAAAAGCCCGAAAGTAAACACAAAGCGAAGCCTACCTTCGATTTATCGCCAAGCACTTCAAAGATTTCCAAAGATTGACGTAAATACTTTTCGGCTACCGTTGCGTCTTCCTTGCGGTAAATGCTGCTTGAAAGAGACAGAAGCGATTTGGCGTTGAGCGAGCGGTCGCCGATTTGCTCGGCGACTGCAAGCAGCAACTTGGCGAGAAACTCCGAATGCGCGTAATCGCCACGCGAGTATAAGCGAAACCATTGATCCTCAAGTGAAAGCCACAACTGACCCGTTACAAACTGCGGCTTTGCCTTTAACAATCGCATCGCCGCCGCTTTCGTCCTCGCTGCGACAAGCAAACGGGCGAACTCTTGCACGTCGCGCGGAGAATTAATTGACGATTCATGCGTGATTGGAGGCGAAGGTTTCCGCGCTCGCCGCTGCGCTGTGCTCGGAGGCAAACATAACCAAACGCAGATGATTATAGTAAGCGCGCACAGACAACGGCGCGAAAGACAAAACACAGGCGGGAAACCTCTTTTCCGTGAGCTATCGAATTGTAGATGTAAGTTGAATTTAAGCGCAACGATTTAGCGTTCGACAGCAGTTTAAGGAACAGCTTTGATTAAAGCGCGAATGCTAGTGGAAAGTTCTTCAATGCCCGTTTTGCACATGGTAATACGCCCTAAGTTTGCGCTTCATCTTTAATATATAGAAGCGAAGCGAGCAACATTTTCATTAGTAACGCGCCGTTAATTGCCTTTGTACCATTAAATGTAAGTTTGAATGAGGAGCAGCATGAGCGATTTTCAATATACGCCGTTGATGCCCGGCGAAGAAATTGTTTTCGGCGTCAGCACTTCAACATCATCGTCGAGCAGTCAAACGATTGTTAACGGCGTCGTCGCCGCGAGCAATAACGAACAAACGGAGCGGCGCGCAGGGATAACCAACAAACGCGTGATCGTCGAACATGCGAACGCGCCCGAACGCACCGTTGTCGTGTCAAACGCGGAAGTGCGACGCATAAAACTTAAGCGGGTTGACTTTATGGGCGAGCAAACCTTGACGCTTGAAGCGATTGAATTCGCAACGGGAGAAGCGATTGATCTCGACATCACATTCATTGATGCGCAAGACGAACCGCGCCTCCGCGAACTTTTCTCAGGCGCAGCAATCGTTTACGAAACGCCTACTGTTGATGCGTCCACATCGCAAGCGAACCTGCCGACAGGCAAACGCAAAGGACTTCTCGGCTTTCTCGGTTTTTAATCGCATGAAACCAATTCTGAATTTGATTGTAATTCCGTTGCTTGTAATTTCCGATGTTTATGCTTGCCCGGCGTGCATGAGTTTGAGTCTTAGTGAGACAATCAGCGAAGCGGACGCCGTGATCGTCGGCAGACGCATTGACCGTCAAACGGGCAACCCCACTCCAAAGTTTATCACCCTCGAAGTTCTTCGCGTGTTGAAGGGACAAATCACTAAGCGGCAGATCAACGTTCGCAGCTATAACGGCATGTGTCGTGACGGCATCGTTATTGAGGACAACAATCAATACGTCGTGATGCTTAGTAGCTCCGGCGAAAATTACGACTCCGTGAGTATTAGCTCGCCGACGCGAAAATGCGGAATCAAAACCTTGAAGATCGAGCGCGGCAAAGTTGTCGTCGAAGATATCGGGCGAGACAAAGTGCGTCTTACGTTAGATGAGTTCCGGCAGCAATTTGGGATCAATCAAGTTAGATGAAGAAACGAACTTTTTGAATTGTTAAAGAGCAAGTCGTGAGAAAACTAATTTTTAATTTCTTTCGTTTGTTGCTTCTGTTGCTGGTTGTCGTCGCGGCATCGTTTTTTAACGCGGCGTTTGCGCAAAGCGTCAACACAGAGAATCGCGTCGCAGCGATTCGCAAGCATTATGCGGAGACGAACGAACGCATCTCGGCAGGACTCGAAGATCACACTTCGGGTTTACACCACGCGATGTATAGCGTCGGCGGCGAGCGAGACGGAATGCAGTGGCGCGCGGTCGGCACGATGACGATTCGCGCTGAATTCTTTTTCAACTGCGAACCGGGCGACAAGGAAGAATGCGGCACAGACCCGCGCAAGTTTCTCGGCAAGATCGTGACGAGTTATCGCGGCGCGGCTGACCTGCTCTCAAACAATGAATATCTTTTCAACGACGCGGGTGAACTCGTCTTTGTGCTCGACAAAGGTAACATGAGCGGCGATGACGGCAAGATCGTCGAACGGCGATATTACTTTGCAAACAACAATTTGATTCGCGTTATGCACGACGCGCAAATCTTTGATCGCAACTTCACCGTCGAAGATCAAACGGGCGCGCGCGAAAGTCAGGCGGAAGCTAAAAAACTGCGCAACCTGTTCGCCATGATGGTTGATATGTAACGCGATGAAAAATAATCAATTTTGAAGAAGGCGAAGGAGAAGAATAGATTATGAAACGACGAACACAAAGTTATGCACTTCTGGCG
>JACDAW010000423.1 GCA_013695245.1 Pyrinomonadaceae bacterium
CGCCGAGACGCGGAGGAAAGCGCAGAGAGAGTTGAGATGTTTTCTCTGCGAACCTCTGCGGCTTGGCTCTTGCGTCTCGGCGGTGAAGAAAATCATCGTGGCCGATGTTGTCTGTTTTGATTAGAAACAGAATGTTCGCTCGTAATTGTATTTGGCGAACGAAGTCAAAAGGCAGCGTTGATGTTCGGGGTTGAAGAATTAAACGACTGCTTCGGCTCGGCAAACCGCTCGACAAAGTTGTTTGAGAAAAGTATAAGATTGCGAGAGGTGAAACTCGCAACGTGGAATGTTAATTCTGTGATCGCGCGTCTGCCGCTCGTGTTGCAGTGGCTCGCGGCGGCTCGTCCAGATGTGCTCTGCCTGCAAGAAACAAAGTGCATTGATGAGCGTTTTCCGAAAGATGCTTTCGCAGAGTTAGGTTATACGGCGGAAACGTTTGGACAGCCGACTTACAACGGCGTCGCCATTCTCTCAAGTCTCCCTTTCACGAACGTGCAATTTAAAAATCTGCCGGACGATGAAGCGGGCGCGCAGCGGCGTCTGCTCGCGGCGACAATTGAGGGCTGCACAATCGTTAACGTCTATGTGCCGAACGGTCAATCCGTCGGAACTGATAAATACCGCTTCAAACTCGAATGGCTGAAACTCCTGCGCCGTTTTTTCGATGAACACTTAGAGCGAGACGCGCACGTCGTTCTGTGCGGAGATTTCAACGTCGCACCGGAAGATGCGGACGTGCATGACCCGGAATTGTGGCGTGGGCGCATACTGTGCAGCCAGCCGGAGCGCCGCGCTCTCGCAGAAGTTAAAGCGTGGGGATTGACAGACGCTTTTCGTTTGCACAACAAGGGAGACGAGCAGTTTTCGTGGTGGGACTATCGCGCCGGATCGTTCCGGCGAAACGCGGGACTACGCATTGATCATTTATGGGTGAGCGAATCGCTTGCCGAGAGTTGCCGCGCCGCGTGGATCGATTGCGCGCCGCGCGCGTGGGAGCGTCCTTCGGATCACACGCCCGTCGTCGGGGAGTTTGATTTATGAGCTTAGTTGGTAAACATCTGATTCTCACTCGCTGAATTTATATCTTTCAGAAGGAAGTCATTATGGATGAGCAAAATAAAAATGCGTTGATGTTGGCGGCGGCGGGCGCGGGTGCGCTGCTCGCAACAAGAGCGGCCGTCAAGCGTTGGCGCGAATTTGATTTTCGCGGAAAGATCGTACTCATCACGGGCGGCTCGCGCGGATTGGGACTCGTGTTAGCGCGCGAACTCGTCCGTGAAGGAGCGCGTTTGTGCATCTGCTCGCGCGACCCCGAAGAACTCGAACGCGCCCGCGCCGATTTAATAAAGCGCGGAGCGAAAGACGTGATTGCGGTTCCGTGCGATGTTACGGATCGAATGCAGGTCAACGAGCTTGTGCGCGTCGTTGCAGAACGTTTCGGCTCGATTGATGTGCTTATTAACAATGCGGGACTGATTCAAGTCGGGCCCCTAGAGGTGATGACGCTCGAAGACTACGAAGCAGCGATGCGGACGCACTTCTGGGCGCCGCTCTATGCGACGCTCGCCGTGCTGCCAGCGATGCGTAAGCGCAAGGCCGGGCACATCGTCAACATCTCTTCTATCGGCGGCAAGATCAGCGTGCCGCATCTGCTGCCATACAGCGCGAGCAAGTTTGCGCTCGTCGGTTTCTCCGAAGGTTTGCGCGCAGAATTGAAGAAGGACGGCATCGTCGTGACAACCGTGTGTCCCGGACTGATGCGGACGGGAAGCCCGCGTAACGCGGACTTCAAAGGACGGCACGAAGCGGAGTATGCGTGGTTTAAGATCGGCGATTCGTTGCCGCTTAGTTCGATGAGCGCAGAACGCGCGGCAGAGCAAATCATTCGCGCGACAAAGCGCGGCGATGCGGAAGTTGTGCTTTCGGTTCAAGCGCAGTTGGCGGTTAAATTCCACGCTTTGTTTCCGGGTGCGACCGCCGACATTCTCGCTTTGGTTAATCGCCTGTTGCCGACGCACGCAGGCGAGGGAAGCATTGGCACGCGCAGCGCGAAGGGGCGCGAAAGTGAATCGGCTTGGTCGTCAAACGTGTTGACGGCTTTGAGCGACGGCGCGGCGCGAAGAAACAATGAAATGTTAAAGGAATAACGAGGTGAGCGAAAATCAAAAATGGCCGGATACGTTGTGGCTCGTGCGTCATGGCGAAAGCGCAGGGAACGTTGCGCGCGATGCGGCGGAAGCGGCCGGGCATCATGTAATTGATATTGCGATGCGTGATGTTGATGTGCCGCTCTCCGGTTTGGGTGAGCGACAATCGGCCGCGCTTGGGCGTTGGTTCGGGAGAATGAACGAAGACGAACGACCGGACGTTGTGCTCGCCTCGCCTTATTTGCGCGCACACAGGACGGCCGAAATTGCGCTGGCGGAAGCGGGCATTGATCCGGCAAGCGTTTCGTTCATCAGAGATGAGCGTTTGCGCGAAAAAGAGTTTGGCATTCTTGATCGCTTAACAAAGTTCGGTGTTAAAGAGAAATACCCGGAGCAGGCGGAGATGCGAAGCTTGCTGGGGAAGTTTTATCATCGTCCGCCGGGCGGCGAGAGTTGGTGTGATGTGATCCTGCGGCTGCGCAGCGTGATTGACACGATCACGCGCGATTACCGCTGCGAGCGTGTGTTGATAGTTAGTCATCAAGTTGTCGTCAATTGCTTTCGTTACCTTATTGAGCGCATGACTGAAGAACAAATCCTGACGCTTGATCGTCAACAGGACGTGCCTAACTGCTCCGTTACCTCTTACGAGTTTGATCTAAGCTTAGGAAAGCGCGGCAAACTCGCGTTGCGTCTTGTTAATTTCGTCGCACCGCTTGAAGAAGCGGGAACGGAAGTGACGACGAAGCCGGACGCTCCGGTTGCAGTTAAGTAGGTTGTAATGAAAAAACGAACGGGAAAAAAGCGATCCGGCGATGATTCAGCAGGGCAAGTGTCCGGCAAAATCATAAACATCACGAAGAAATTTATGCGCGCTTGGCCGTTGCCCGCGCCGGATGAGGAGGGCGATAAGGAGGAGCGTGGGCGCGTGCTGGTCGTGGGTGGCGCGCCGGGAATGCCGGGCGCAGTTGTGTTGGCGGCGACGGCCGCGCTTCGCGCGGGCGCAGGTAAATTACAGATCGCAACCATCAGTAGCATCGCGCAAACAGTTGCCGCGAGCGTGCCGGAAGCGCGCGTCTTTGCGCTGCCAGAGACAAAAGCAGGGGCGTTTACGGCAGCCGCCGCCGTAGAGATCGCCAAGCGCGCCAACAGCGTCGAAGCGGTAGTGATCGGCCCCGGCATGATCGATGAAAATGCGGTCGCGCGGTTGATGATAAAGTTGATTCCACGCATTAAACTTCCAACCTTGATCGTTGACGCCGCCGCGCTTGCCGTTCTCTCAAGATCAACGAAAATTCTGCATTCGCTACAAGGAAAAGTTGTCATCACGCCGCACGCGGGCGAGATGGCAAGCGCGCTTGGAATTGATAAAGAAGAAGTGCTGAAAGATAAAGCGGGAATCGCTGGCGGCGCTGCGCACGACTTCCAAGCAGTCGTCGCGTTGAAGGGTTCAGAGACGTTTATCGTCGCGCCGGAAGGTGAGATTTACTGCAACCGCACGGGCAACATCGGACTCGCCACCTCCGGGTCAGGCGACACGCTCTCCGGCATTATCGCCGGACTCGTCGCGCGCGGCGCAACGCCGATTCAAGCAGCCGCATGGGGCGTCTATCTACACGGACGC
>JACDAW010000425.1 GCA_013695245.1 Pyrinomonadaceae bacterium
TGACTACTTGCTTGAGGTTGAAGGTAAGTACACTTGGGTGCTGGACGCGAAAGCTCCTGACGAAGAAATCAAAACGGGCGGGCACAATGAAAATTAACGGTTTGCCTAAAAGAGAAGATTTATTTGAGCCAGTTATTGCGGCGCTGAAAAAACTTGGTGGTAGCGGTTCAGTATCTGAAATAAATGAGGAAGTTATAAGGATACTGAATCTGCCGGAGAAGGTGGTTTCAATTCCACGAAAATCTAACAGTAATCGAACTTAAGGCATAATCGCAGTCATGAGGTCAGGAGTTCGATCCTCCTCGGCTCCACCAAAATTTCTCACAATCACTTTAAAACCTACAGACTCGCTCGCGGTGTTATACTAAACTTGTTCAGAATTCGATGAGTCACGCCCTTGAAGTTTTATCGTAGCGCCAAATAAATCTTACAAAAGCGAAGGGAGATCGGTTCTTGAGCACAGCTTTTCTCGCGCGTCTCGTTGCGCTCGCTTTCTTAACGTCTCTTATTTGCTCATCGCCAATTAGCGCACAGCAGTCTGCAAGTCCGCCGCCCGCTTCCCCCACGCCGGAAGATAATCCCGTCGTCCCTATCCTTCCGCCACACAACAATCCGGCGCTGCGGCGCACAATCACCGTTGACGAAGCCGTGCAGTCGGCGCTCCGCCAAGCATCGCCATATACGCAAGCGCAACTCGAAGAACGCATCGCCCGCGAAGACGTGCGGCAATCGCGTATCGCATTCTTGCCGCAGCTTACGATGCCGCTTACCTCTCAGATGTTTTCGTCCACGCGCATTAACGACGAAACGCTGTGGCTCATTAACGCCACCGGCGAGATCGATCTTTCGGGTCGCCTGCGCGCCACGCTGCGACGCGACCGTCATCTTCTCGCTGCCGCGCAAGCCGGAACGCTCTCTACGCGCCGCGCCCTCGCGCTCGCCACCGTTGATGCTTACTACGCGCTCATGTTTGCGACCGAGAAGCTCCATCTCGCACAGCAAACTCTTTCGCTCGCCGATGCCTTCGAGCAATTAACAGGTGAGCGTCTCGCGCGCAAGGAAGGCGAGGAATCTGATGCGCTCCGCGCACGCACGCAGGTTGTCAAGCGCCGCGACGAACTCGAACAAGCCCGCGCCGGAGAAGTGGCCGCAAGCGCCGCCTTAAGCAGCTTGACCGGCAACGATTTCGCCATCACCATCCCCGTCTCCGATATTGAGCGCGATATACCGACCGCAAGCGACTTCGGCAACTACACCGAAGCTTTGCTCGACGCCCGCCCCGAACTGCGACAACTAGACGCACAGCGCGAAGCCGCCCACGCCGAAATTCGCGCCGCGCGCGGCGAACGCTTACCTCAACTCTTCTACAGCGCAAGCACCGGCTACGATGCCAGCGACCTGAGACGCATCACGAGATACGCCGCCCCGTCTGTCGCGCTCGGCATATCAATTCCCATTTTCGATTTCGGCCACAGCCGCAGCCGCGAAACGCAAGCGCGCCTTCGCGCCGAATCGCTCCAGCAGCAACGCGAATACACCCTGCGCCTGCTCCGGCAAGAGTTTTACACTGCCCGTGCCGTGGCGCTCTCCGCGCTCACGCGCATCAAACAAACTCAAGCGGGAATCGAATCGGCGCAGCGAAACTTTACGCTCATATTCGAGCGTTATAGACAGAACAACGCAACCATCACCGACGTGGTTGACGCGCAAGACGAACTCGCTGAAGCGAACCTCGCTTACTATCAAGCGATCATTGATTACCGCACGTCGCGCGTGCGCTTGGAAACATCAATCGGTCAGAAGCCGTAGATTTAACTGTCTAGTAGTTTGTCAAATCGAAATATCCCTTATGCCACTTCGCCTACTGCTTACAACCTTTGTGTCTATGCTGATTTCTACGTCACTGCTATACGGAAACGAGCAAACGTTGCCGCCACGCTTGGAGCCGGGCGTAAGCCGCGAACTCGCGCGATGGCGCGCGGCGCACTACAGCAACGTGCGTTACAAACTCGGCATTGAGCTTGCGCCGAATGCCGAACAAATGCGCGGCACGGCAGAGATTCGCGTCACGCTCAATGGTGAAGCAAGCGATCTTATACTCGATTGGCGCGACACACCGCGCGAAGGGCAACCGCAACGCCGCGTGTGGGATATTGAAGTCAATGGACAAGCAGCAAACGACGCGCAAGTTGCAAACGAACACCTTCGCATCCCAAAGGCACGGCTCGTCAAAGGCGAAAATATCGTGCGCTTAAAATTTGAGTCGCCCGTTAGTGCATCAGGCAGCGCCATCACGCGCTACCGCGACCGAGAAGACAACCGCGAATACATCTACACGCTCTTTGTTCCATCGGATGCAAGTACTGCGTTCCCGTGTTTCGATCAACCCGATTTGAAAGCACGCTTCACGCTTGACGTCACAGCACCTCAAACATGGAAAGTTGTCTCAAACACTAATGTTAAAAGCGAGACAATCAACGGTGCAGCCCCGAAATTCATCCGCTTTCGTGAAACCGAACCGTTAAGCACTTACCAATTCGCCTTCGCCGCCGGAGAGTTTGCTGAGTTCAAAGATTCAACTTCGCCGCAGGGGACGCGCATCTTTGTGCGGCAATCTAAGTCTGAGCGAATGAAGAAAGAACTCGATGAAGTTTTCCGCCTCAACCGCGAAGCTCTCAAGTTCTTTGCAAGCTACTTCGATTATAAGTTTCCATTTTCAAAATACGATCTCGTCGTCGTCCCCGAATTTGCCTACGGCGGCATGGAGCACGCGGGCGCAACCTTCTTGCGTGAAGAATCAATCCTGTTTCCGAGCGACCCGACGGCAAACGATCTGCTCGCGCGCGCTGAACTCATGTTCCATGAAGCGGCGCATCAATGGTTCGGCGATTTAGTGACTATGCGTTGGTTCGACGATCTATGGCTCAAAGAGGGCTTTGCGACGTTCATGGCTTACAAAGCGATTGAAGCGATTATGCCGGAGCGCGGCAACGCTTGGAAAGCTTTTTATCAACGCACAAAGCCGTCAGCTTATTTAACCGATGTGACCAAAGGCACAACTCCGATCTATCAACAGATTCCGAATCTCTCGGCGGCGAAATCCGCTTACGGCAACATCGTGTATCGCAAAGCTCCCTCGATGCTTAGGCAAGCCGAATTTTTCCTAGAGCCTCAACGCTTCCAACGCGCCGTGCAAATCTTGCTCAAAGAGCACGCTTACTCAAACGCCGAATGGAGCGATTTCGTCCGCGCGTTTGAGCGCACGTCGGGAAAGAAACTCGACTCTTGGGCGGACGCATGGGTGAAGCGGCGCGGCATGGCCGACGTGCGCGTGCGTTGGACGGCAGACGCGCAGAATCGAATAGATTCGTTTGCGCTTGAACAACAAGACGTGCTCGGCGAAGGCGGACGGTGGCCGCTGCGGCTTCGTCTGCTGCTCGCTTACCGCGACGCTCCGCCGCAAACCTTGACCGTTACGCTCAACAGCACGGGGCAAACTCTTGTTAAAGAATTCGTCGGACGCCCGCGCCCCGATTACGTTTTCGCTAACTACGAAGATTACGGCTACGGGCGCTTTCTGCTCGATGACCGAAGCCGCGCCTACGTGCTCGCGCACTTGAATGAAGTGAAAGATGATTTCCTGCGCGCGCTTCTCTGGGGTTCACTCTGGGACAGCGTGCGCGAAGCGGAACTTGCGCCCGCTGATTATATCGAACTCGCATTGCGCCACGTCGCAGGCGAACAGGATGAGGTGACGACGCAAAGCATTCTCGCGCGCATGGCGACGGCGTTCAATCGTTACCTCTCGGATGCGCAAAGGGAAGCGCTCGCGCCGCGTCTGGAAGAGATGATCGCAAGCCGGATGATGAATGCGGAATCAGCAGGCTTGCGCATCACATACTTCCGCGCGTTTCAATCGGTAGCGACGACAGACGCGGGGCGCACGCAACTTAAAAAGATTCTCAAAGGCGAGATGTTCGTGCCGAATTTAACTTTGCGCTCGCGCGACCGCTTCGACATTATCACCGCGCTGCTCGCGCAGGATGACAGAGACGCGCCTGCGCTGCTCGAAGCGCAAGCGTCGGCTGACACGACCGACGACGCGCGCCGCTACCACTTCGCCGCCCGCGCTGCAACCCCTGATGCAGTGAACAAAAAGAAGTACTTTGTTGCTTACCTGAACGACACGAAACTTGCCGAAAGCTGGATCGAAGCGAGCGTGAATCCCTTCAACTCGCTTCGTCAATCGAATCTCACGTTGCCTTATCTTGACGCTGCCTTGCGCGAACTCCCGAAACTCAAACGCACGCGCAAAATCTTTTTCGTCAACAACTGGCTCGCCGCCTTCATCGGTGGACAGAGAAGTGCGGAAGCTCTCGCCATTGTGCAAAAGTTTTTGAGCGAAAACTCGCTTGATCCTGATCTGCGCCTTAAAGTGTTGGAAGCGGTTGACGGGCTTGAACGCACAGTGCGCATTCGATCAAAATACGCGAACGAGGGCGGCGCGAATTAAGCGCAACCCAATACACTGCTACGAAAACAAATGTTTAACTCCATGCCTTCATTCTTCGCCTTCACAACTTCGACTTGGTTTCTCGTTGTCGCCATCATCGCAATCATCGGGCAGAGTTTGTTGCTCGTCCTCGCCCTCTTTGAACCCGGCCTTGATTACAAGATTGATACACACTCGGAAGTGCCGCTCGACTCGGAAGACTTTCAGCGAATGCTTGAAGCTTTGACCGACGCGCAGATTCATTGCGGCAATCGCATTGAGGTTCTAACGAACGGCGAAGTGTATTACGAAGCGGAACTTGAGGCGATCCGCGCGGCTGAGCACAGCATTAATCTCGAAGCATATATCTTCAAGAAAGGCGAAGTGGGCAAACGCTTTGTCGAGGCTCTGACGGAGCGGGCGCAGGCGGGCGTCGAAGTGCGCCTTGTGCTTGACGCCCTCGGGAGTTTTACGTCGTGGGAAAGCTACTTTGAGCGTCTGCGCGCGGCGGGCGGGCAGGTGGCGTGGTATCACCCGTTTCGCTGGTACAACCTGCCGCGCATCAACAACCGCACGCACCGCGAACTGATTATCATTGACGGGCGCGTCGGGTTTATCGGCGGCTCAGGCTTCGCCGATCACTGGTTGCTTAACGAGAAAAAGAATCCGCGCTGGCGCGACACGATGTTTCGCGTCGAAGGCGAAACGGTGGCGAGTTTGCAGTCAACTTTCGCGGAGAATTGGCTCGAATCGTCGGGCGAGATTCTTGCGGGCGGGGAGTTTTTCCCGAAACTCAAGCCTGTTGAAGGTGCAGACATGGAAGAAGCAGCAATGGTCGTCAATAGTTCGCCTTCGGCGGGGCGTTCGACGCGCGCGCGCATTCTCTACCAAATGCTGCTCGCCTCGGCAAGCCGCAGCATCTTGATCACGACGCCGTACTTTATTCCTGACAAAAGCGCGCGCGCCGAACTCTTGCGCGCCATTCGTGAACGCGGAGTTGACGTGCAGATCGTTGCGCCGAACAAACATACGGATCACGCGCTTGTGCGCGGCACAAGCCGCCGACTTTACGGCGAGTTGCTAAAAGCGGGCGCGAGGATTTACGAGTATCAGCCATCAATGATTCACGCGAAGACTTTGATCATTGACGACGTGTGGGCGGTCGTCGGTTCAACTAATTTTGATAATCGCTCATTCGGTTTGAACGATGAAGTTAATCTCGCCGCGTTTGATCCGAAACTCGCTGCGCGCTTGCGCGAAGATTTCGAGCGCGATCTTGGCAATAGCCGCGAAGTTTCGTTGGAGGAATGGCGGAAGCGTCCTGTGTTTGAACGCGGCTATGAACAAGTCGGGCGGCTTCTTGAGCGGCAGCAGTGAGGCTTGAGTCAGTTGCTCAAATTTTTGCCCGGCAGTTATTCGATCAAATGCTTAACTTCAAAGAGTCGTGAACGTGGGGAAAGGCGCGAGCGCGAGTTTGGCGAACATGCGCGAATCATTGACGGAATTTGTCGTGTTTGGTTTGAAGGAGATGCGCGCGTGCATCTTTCCGGGCGCGTTCTTTGCGATTCTGCTCATCTCGAAACTCGTTCACGTTCCCGGCATTCCACGCTACGATCTGATCTTCTTGCTGACCATCACGCTACAAGTTCTTTTGCTTCTCTTTAAGATTGAAACGCTCGACGAAGCGATGACGCTCGTCGCGTTTCACGTCATAGGTTTAGTGCTTGAGTTGTTTAAGACGCATCCGGCGATTGGCTCATGGAGTTACCCGGAATCCGGGTTTTTGAAGATCGGCGGCGTGCCGCTCTATAGCGGCTTTAAGTACGCAGCCGTAGGAAGTTACCTGTGTCAGGCATGGCGCATCTTCAAGTTGGAACTTTACAATTATCCATCTTACTGGTTAAGCGTGCCGCTTGCCATCGCGATCTACGCCAACTTTTTCGCGCACCACTTTACGGGCTATGATCTACGCTGGTGGTTGATGCTCACAGTTTTAATTGTGTTCAGGCGCGCGGTCGTGCGTTTTACGGTGTGGCGCGGACGCAATCGAGAGATGCCGCTTGCGGTCGCGTTTTTCCTGATCGGCTTTTTCATCTGGGTGGCGAAAAATATCGCCACTTATTTGGGCGCGTGGGCGTACCCGGAACAGCAGAGGAGTTGGCAACTCGTTTCGTTAGGCAAAATCAGTTCATGGTTTTTACTTGTGATCATTAGCTTCGTAATTGTCGCCGACTTGAAATACGTGCGCGGCAAGCGGCGCGACGTGGTGGTGCGCGAGGGCGAATCTAACTCGCCGGGAGTTGATGAATCCGCCTCGCCGCTCGCCCGCGTCGCCAAACGCACGCAAGGGTGAATCGCTTGATGCCGCAATCCTTCTTGTCCGACAACGCTCGCTCCTCGTCGCATCTTCGCATCGTTACTTACAACATTCATAAGTGTCGAGGGCTTGACCGCCGTGTGCGCCCCGCGCGCATCGTCGAAGTGTTGAGCGAACTTGATGCCGACGTGATCGCTCTGCAAGAAGTGTTGAGCGTTGAATCGTCAACGGCGGAAGCGAATCAAGCAGCGTTTATCGCAAAGGAGTTAGACTTTAATTATTGCATCGGCGAGAACCGGAAATTGCACGGTGGGAAATACGGTAACGTAACACTAAGTCGTTTGCCTTTTGAACTGACACACAACTACGACATCACGCGGCAGGGGCGCGAGCCGCGCGGCTGTTTGCGCGTTGACTTACAATTGCCGGATAAACGAGCGTTGCACGTTTTCAACGTCCATCTCGGCACGGCTTTTATGGAGCGGCGTTTTCAAGCGCGTCGTCTCATTGACAGAGAGATTCTAAACGACTCTCAACTAAATGGTGCGCGCATTGTGCTCGGCGATTTCAACGAATGGACGCGGGGCTTGGCTTCGCGCCTGCTCAACGTACACTTTGAAACGGCCGAACCGCGCTTGCACCTCCCGCGCGCGCGAACCTATCCCGGAATCTTTCCCCTCCTCCACCTCGATCACATCTACTTCGATCCGCAATTACATTTGCAACGCTTAACGCTTCACCGCACCCCGCTCTCCCTCATCGCCTCCGATCACTTGCCGCTCGTCGCTGATTTCATTCTGTAATACTGAAAGTGGATTTGCCATCTAATCCCTACTTTGCGCTCGTCACACTTTCTTCTGTAGAAGTTTTATCACGGGTCTTTTCTTCCGCGATGCGCTGCGCTGACTCATTTGTAATAATGCACAAGCCGCGCACATCTTCGCCCGTTAACTTGCTCACTAATTCGCGTGCCGCAGAGTAAGTTAAATTTAAGCTTTCCATTCCGCGTTCGCTGGCCACCGCCCAGCGCGGCTCACTTAGTTCCGGCACAAAAGCTCCTTCAATCATTCCGGCATCTTCCCCGTCGTCGCATACTTGAAATCTTCCGGCTTCGGATCGGCGTCACCAGCCGCGCACGCAGCCGCGTACCAATCAACGCGCAACTCCGGCATCTTTCCTTTGCCCACTGGAGTGTAGAGGATCGCGGATGCTAAGAATCTGCTGCCGTGCTGCTCGCTGCCGCAAGAATCCTCGTATGTCCGCTCAAATTTTTTGATGACGCGCAGGTGATTGCCGTTGAAATCAACCAGCATCCCCCAGCCGACGCTAATGCCCATGTGCATATCGCCGCCGCTCAAAAACAGTTCGTTAATGCCGTCGTTGTTGATGTCAAAGGTTTTGAGAATGCTTGTGTTAAAGTCCGCGTCAACATTTGCGACCATGTTTTGCCCGTTAAAGACGACAAGACGTTTCGTGCCGTAATTGTCGGCGTGTGAAGCTTGGCATTCGCCGACTTCGATCAGGTAAGCGGTTTGCTGCGCGCCGGGCGCGGTAAATGACCCGGTCGCACTCGAAATTATATCGGGCACAATCTGCCCGGAGTTGCGCTGTGCGGCGAGAAAGTCGCCGCCTGCATCTCCATCGCTTGATTGACATTCGTCCGTGCTCGTCAGGTACGAGCGAAAAACAGTCGAAAGTATTCTTCGTTTCATTTCATCGGAAATATTTGGCGAAGCGTCTTCGGTCACTTTACGGAAATCCCACATCACATTGTTTGCCCCAGCAAGCGCGATGGAGGAAAGCGGTTGGCGGCGGCGCAAGAGGTTTGCCACCGTATTGACGGGCGCGGCGAAGCTGGCATTCGGTTTTGTTGGCGGCGATTTGAGAAGGATGCCGACTAGCTCTCCGCGTTCATTAAAGACGGGGCCGCCAACGATTGTCGGAGCAAACAAAGGATTGATCGAGATCAAATTATCTTCGTAGCCACCGATAATTCCCGCGCTGAATGCAGCAGTTGAATTCGCCGCGCCGCCGAGAGCGGCGATCTTTTGATTCAAGGTCGTGCGTTGATTATCGTTGATAGCGAGCGGCGTAGATTTGCCGCCCGCCACCTTGAGCGTCACTAAACCCGCTTCGCGGTCAACGCCCGTGACACCGACGAGTTGCAGAGAGTTTCCTTTATCCAAAACGATTGCGCGTCCGCCAGTCGCCCCTTCAAGCGCGGAGAGCGCGGTCACGATCTCATCGTCGCGCACAAAGAAGCCGCTTGCCTGACGAACCGTTTTACCGTTCGCATCCTGCATCGTGAGGGAAACAACGGAGGGCAACAACTCGCGGTAAGGACTCGGCACGTTGTCATTAGCGGAAGGTGTTGGCGTCGGA
>JACDAW010000444.1 GCA_013695245.1 Pyrinomonadaceae bacterium
CGCCACTTCCGCCTTGTACCCCTTCTGCTAAATTCGCCTCATCATGTTCCACAAGCTTTACAAAAGCATTGCAGTGTGGCAAACAAATCCTCAAATGCAAGCCTCTTCGTTAGAAAGTAAGAAAGACTAACCGCTTGCCGACACTCTACAACTTAATCTCTCCCTGCAACTTAATTTCGCGCGCGGCATTCTTTTCTGTGACCACTTCGACGGGGACGCGCCACACGAGCGTCTTGATTTGGCATGTGCCTGTGTTGTCTTCGCGGCAATAGTATAGCGTCACTTGCGCGCGCAATTCGCCCGCGCCCGCCCTGAGCGCGCGCAAGGGAACGAGCAAAGGAAGCTGTAGATCGCTTCTTGAGGCGGAAATGGTTTGCGCGTTTGCGCCGCTTAAGGCAAGATGTTCAGCTCCTCGTTCGAGAGTTACTTTGTAGCGATGCGGCGCTGATGCGTTTAAGTGATAACCGACGGGAAGCGTGACGTTGATCGTCAGTGTCGCATCACCCGATGCTTGAATGCGCTGCGCGGGGAGTTTAATTTCATCCGCGCCCGCCGCCATATTCGCTTCCGCTCCGGTTGGTGAGTTCGCGCGTTGCGGCGGACGCAAGCCTGTGATTTTAAGCGTCGAAGTTTGTTTTGTGCGCAACTCAATGACGCGCACGGCATGGTTGTTTGTATCCGCAACGTAAAGAAGATTATTAGCGACGCTTAAGCCGCCGGGTTCGTAGAAGTTTGGTTGAACGCCATCCGCTTGTCCCGGTTTACCGTTGCCAACGAAAGCTTCGACCGCGCCGGTTTGCAAGTCGAGTGTTTTGATTTTGTGATTGTAAGTATCGGCGATGAATAACTTGCCTTCGCGGAAGGCAACGCCTAGCGGATGCTGCAAGCGCACGTCGTCGCCTTTGCCGTCAACGTCTCCGAAGTCGAAGAGATCGCCGCCCGCGAGCGTCTCGACTTCACCATCCTCGTTTGAGAACTTGATGCGACGAATAATGTTCGACTCGCTGTCGGCGACGTAAAGAGAACGCCCGTCAGTGGTCAAGCCGGAAGGTTGTGCGAAGGCGGACTCGGCAAGTGTTCCGTCCATTCTCGCTTCGCGCCCCGACCCGGCAAACAGATTGATTACTCGCGTCAGCGGATTGAAATACCAAATCTGATGCGATCCCGCCATGGCGATAAACAACTCGCCTTTCACTAATTGCACGTCCCAAGGCGAATTGAGCGGCACGTCAATCGCAGGCGATGCTCCTCCTTGCGCGCGCCCTTGTTCGCCCGTGCCAGCGACTGTGCGCACGGTGCGCTCACGCAAGTTTACCGCGCGGATCAAGTGGTTTTCCGTGTCGGCGACATAGAGCGTGTTCTGATCTGCGTCGAGCGCCATCCCTTGCGGACGATTAAACGCGGCTTGCGAGTAAGCGCCGTCGGCGCGGCCGGCCGTGCCCGTGCCGATTGTTTCAATGAGCGCGCCGTCGAGTTTTGTGACGACGATGCGGTTGTGGTTTGAGTCGGCGATGAAGAGGCGGTTTTGTTTTGCGTCAGCCAAAACTTTGCCGGGAAACGCGAGCGGTAAGTCGCCAGTGCGCGCCCGTTCAAGCGCAAGGCGCAGAGGTTGTTCGTTCAGTTCGCCGCGTTTGCGAAACTCCGCAACGATTTCGCCGATGGCGCGGTCTATGATTGCATAATTGCCTTCGCCGCTTACGGCTCCGACCACATAGCCAGCCGGATCGATCAAGATTTGCGTCGGCCACGCGCTCACGGCGTAACTGCGCCAGATCGCAAAATCGGCATCGTTAACAACAGGGTGTTCGATCTCGTAGCGTAAGATGATGCGGCGAATATTGTCCGTCTCCTTTTCATTTTCAAACTTGGCGGAGTGGACGCCGATCACAACTAGATTGTTCGGATATTTGGCTTCGAGTTTTTTAAGGTCGGGGATAATGTGGATGCAGTTAATGCAGCCGTAAGTCCAGAAGTCGAGCAGCACGATTTTACCGCGCAGGGCTTGGAGGCTAAGCGGCTTATCGGTGTTAAGCCAACCGCGATCACCCGTGAGTTCCGGCGCGCGCACGCGACCTTGTTGACTAATGGACACGCTCTTAAATCCTTTCTGTAAAAATGAAAAAGATGTTTGCGGAAACGCGCTCGTTGCAACGGTAACCGATAGCGCAAACAAGGCTAACACGCGCACGAACAGTGATTTTAACACCAGAAAAACCTCACTTGTTTTGTTTTGAACGCTTTCTTTGATGCGCGGCCACGGTTTTGTGATAGCTTCGCGGCGAAGATGATGAGTTGGAGGCGATATTTCTAACGATTTGATCATCGTGAGCGATAGTGTCCTGCGT
>JACDAW010000478.1 GCA_013695245.1 Pyrinomonadaceae bacterium
CACACAATCTCTTTAACTCACGACAAGAATTTGACGCTGGGCAGGGACGCACCGGAAAGTTTTATAGCCTGCCGCAACTCGAACAGGAAGGCCTCGGTAACATCTCGCGCCTGCCCGTGAGCATTCGCATTGTGCTCGAATCCGTGTTGCGCAACGTTGACGGGAAAAAGGTGACGGAAGACAGCGTGCGCCAACTCGCCGCGTGGCAGCCGAACGACGAGCGCACGAACGAGATACCGTTTATTGTCGCGCGCGTGCTGCTGCAAGATTTTACGGGCGTGCCCTTGCTCGTCGATCTCGCGGCGATGCGCTCGGAGGTCGCGCGCTTGGGTCGTGATTCCCAAATCATCGAACCCTTAGTGCCGGTTGACCTCGTGATCGATCACTCCGTGCAAGTTGATTTCTCAAGTTCAAACGATGCGTTGCGCCTCAACATGGAGATGGAATTTAAGCGCAACCGCTCGCGCTACCAATTCTTGAAATGGGGCACGCAGGCCTTCAACGGCTTTCAAGTGATCCCGCCCGGCATCGGCATCTGCCATCAAGTTAATCTCGAATATCTGGCGAAGAGCATCATCGAACGGGACGGCATTTACTTCCCGGATACGCTGGTTGGCACGGACTCGCACACGACGATGGTCAACGGTCTCGGCGTCGTCGGCTGGGGCGTCGGCGGCATTGAAGCCGAAGCCGCGATGCTTGGTCAGCCCGTTTACATGCTGACGCCGGATGTCGTCGGCGTGAACATGAGCGGCAAGCTTCGTGAAGGCGTAACGGCGACCGATCTTGTGTTGCGCGTGACGGAGATGTTGCGCAAGGCGAAGGTGGTCGGCAAGTTCGTCGAGTTTCACGGCGAAGGCGCGGAGAGTTTGCACGTGACGGATCGCGCGACTATCGCCAACATGTCGCCGGAATATGGCGCGACGATGGGCTTCTTTCCGGTTGATGAGCAAACATGCAAATATCTTCTCGCCACAGGCCGTTCGGAAGAGCACGTCGCAACGGTGCGGAGCTATTACAAAGCGCAAAGTATGTTCGGCATCCCGCGCGCGGGTGAATGCGATTACTCGATTGTGCTTGAGCTCGATCTCGCCGAGATCACGCCGAGCGTCGCGGGGCCGCGCCGCCCGCAAGACCGTATCAACTTGCCGGAGCTTGGAGATCAGTTCAACGATCTCTTACAAAAGCCATTGGCGAAAGGCGGTTACAACATCGCGCCGAGCGAAATGAACAAGCGTTACCATTTCCGCATCGGACTTGATGCGGGCGAAATGCGCCAGCCGGTTAAGGGCGGCGGCAAGCAGAGCGCAGAGACTTTGCCGGACAGCAAAACGCCCACGACGGCGACCACGAGCGCTGCCACCACGAGTTCAAAGAACACGAGCGCGTTTACTGAAATCGAAATGATGAACAATCGCCCGACGCCGACGCGACTAGACGAAATACCTGCTGAAGAGTTTCCGAAAGCGACGGTTGATCTCGGTCACGGCGATGTGGTGATTGCGGCGATCACTTCATGCACGAACACGTCGAATCCGAGCGTGATGTTGGCGGCCGGACTGTTGGCAAAGAAGGCGGTCGAGCGCGGACTCGAAGTGCGTCCGTCGGTTAAGACTTCGCTTGCGCCGGGTTCACGCGTTGTCACGGAATACTTGGAGAAGACCGGATTACAGGAATACTTGAATCAAGTCGGCTTCAATCTTGTTGGCTATGGTTGCACGACATGTATCGGCAATTCCGGCCCGCTCGATCCGCGTATTGAAAACACGATTGCCCGCCACGACCTCGTGGCCGCCAGCGTCCTTTCCGGCAACCGAAACTTCGAGGCGCGCGTGCATCAATCGGTGAAAGCGAATTTTCTGATGTCGCCGCCTTTGGTCGTCGCCTTCGCGCTCGCCGGGCGCGTCGGGATCAATATGACGGATGAGCCGCTTGGCAAAGATCGTAACGGTGAGGATGTTTACTTGCGCGACATCTGGCCGACGCTTGAAGAGATCGGCAACTTGCTCGGCGCGGCCACCGACCCGGAAACTTATCGTCGTCTCTACAGTGAATTTGAAGAACAGAATCCGCTCTGGAACGAAATCCCGGCGGTTGCTGGCGATGTCTATCAGTGGGAATCTCAATCAACCTACATCCAAGAGCCGCCTTATTTTGAACGCTTCGGCATGACGCCGGGCGAAATCTGCAACATCATCGGCGCGCGCCCGCTCGCCGTCTTCGGCGATTCGGTGACGACCGATCATATCTCGCCCGCCGGTTCGATCAAACCGCAGTCGCCTGCCGGACGCTATTTGCAACTGCGCGGCGTCGAAGTCGAAGACTTCAATTCTTACGGTTCGCGGCGTGGCAATCATCAGGTGATGGTGCGCGGCACGTTTGCCAACGTGCGCATCAAAAACCTGATGGCTCCGGGCACGGAGGGCGGCGTGACGGTGTTGCAGCCCGTCGGCGAGGGGATGAGCATTTATGATGCTTCGGTCAACTATCAGGCGGCCGGACTTCCGCTCGTCGTGGTTGCGGGGCAGGAATACGGCACGGGAAGCTCGCGCGATTGGGCCGCGAAAGGAACACGGCTCTTAGGCGTGAAAGCCGTCATCGCGCAAAGCTTCGAGCGCATCCATCGCAGCAATCTCGTCGGCATGGGCGTGTTGCCATTGCAATTCAAAGAAGGCACGAACGCACAGACGCTCGCGCTTGATGGCACAGAGATTTTCGATGTTGTCGGCTTGGAAGGCACAGTCAAGCCGCGTCAAGACGTAACGCTCATCGTTCATCGCAACAACGGCGCAACGGAGGAAGTGCCCGTTACGCTTCGGATCGACACGCCCGTAGAGATCGACTACTACCGGCACGGAGGAATTCTCCCTTACGTGTTGCGACAACTGCTCGCGCAGGCGGCTTGAGCTAAAGTCCGCGACGAATTTATGCGCGAATTTTGATTTGATGCCCAAACCTCAAGTGGATAGCATTCGCCGTTCGGAGACGAGCCGTGCGGCGAATGCTTTCGTTTTTAAGCGATGGCAACGTTTGTTTTAACTTTACTTGGAGCGGGTTTGCTGTTTGTCGTGGTTTACGATGTTTACGCCACGATTCTTCATGCACGCGCCCGTGCCGGCCCTGTCAGCGACAAGTTGAATCGGGGCGTCTGGCACATCGCGCGTTGGGTCGGCTTCAAGTTCGCGCGCCCGCGTCGTCACCGTCTGCTCAACACCATCGGCCCCCTGTTGTTGCCGCTTCTAATCGCTATCTACATCACGCTGCTCGTTGTCGGCTTTGCGCTTATTTACCTGCCGCGAATGCCCGCACAGTTCTCAGTCGCTCCGGGATCGGTGAGTGAACCTTTTATCGAAGCGATCTACTTTAGCAGCGTAACGCTGACGACGGTTGGCTACGGCGACATCGTGCCGCGTAGCACCGCGATGCGTCTTGTCGCCTTGGCGCAAGCAGCCACCGGCTTCGCTTTAATATCACTCGCCGTCACATATCTGATCACAGTCTTCGGCGCGCTGGAGCGCAAACGCGCCGTCGCCCTCTCCTTTTATCATCAAGCCGAAGAGGGGGCGGATGTCGCCGGATTTATCGCGCATCATTTCGTCGGCAATCGCTTCTTCGGTTTGGAGAACGCGCTCCAACTCGCCTCGCGCGACGTTCAAGAGCTTTCGGAATCGCACGTCGAACACCCCGTTATTCACTTTTTTCACCCGGTTGAAGTTCATAAAAGTTTGCCGCGCGTGCTGTTTCTCGTGCTTGAAACGAGCACCGTCATTCAATCGTGCCTCGATGAAAACGAATACGTCGAAACGCACAGTCACCCGGAAGTGCGAACGCTTGAGGCGAGCGCGTATTACGTTCTTAATCAACTCACGGCTTCACTGAAATTAGAGCGCGCCGGAACTGATGGAATGGCGGAGACACGGTTTGAAGAATCGCGGCGCTGGGCGCAGCGTTTCAAAGATACGATGGGGCGTTTGACCGAGGCGGGAATCAAAGTGCGCGAGCAGCGAGATGTAGGCTGGGAGAAATACCGTGCGCGGAGGGAATCTTGGGAGCGCAAGCTTTATCTTTTTTCCGCATATCTCGGCTACGATTGGGATGAGATCACGGGCGACCGCGATCTGCGCTACGCCGCCGACGAAGAGATGGAAGCACCGCATTTGGACGCGCCGCACGCGAAACGATAAGGAATAAAAATCAGAAGTCAGGCGATAGAAAAAGGAGGAGCTTTATTCCGTCTCTACAACTTCTTCCTTGTTGCTACGGCAAAAACGAACTACGGTTTTCCCTGCCGATACGCATATTTATTAACCAGTGCAACGAGCGCCACCCAAGCGCGCGCGGCGCAAGATATTCGCTCACGAGCGAGGCTTGTTGCTCTTTCTCGTCCTTTGTTTCAAGCCACGCCTTACCCGCAAAGCGCAAGTAAAAGAAACTGCTTTCAAGAACATGTCGCTGCTCAACGCGCAAAGCGGCGGGCGCGCCTGTTTCATGCCGAAATCTAATGTGCAACATGCGCGGGTAGCGCAGTCCGAAGAGATCGCGGCGCATATCGGCTTCAACGAATTGCGCGTCGCAAACAACAAGTTTGTTATCATGAGCGATGAACAAACGGGAGACATGTGTCTGCCCGGAATCGCGCCCGGCGTAGCGGTAGAAGACAATCGTGCGATCTGCGAAGTGCGCGCGTCCCCACTGCCATGCGGCAACGGTTTGCACAAGCGGTCGCCCGTCGCGGTTGTGATCATGATAACCCGTACCGCAAAACTCGTGAGCTTGCTTGCCGCCGTTAGGTTCGACAAGTATGAGCGTGCCGCTCACATGGCATTTAGGCGCGACCATGTTCCATTCATGTCCTGAAGACGACGGGGCGGGGCGTGCGTCGTTCAACTCTCGGTCGAAGTCTCCTTCGGAGACGAGCCAATCGAGCGATGCCTGAAGCTTCCTGCCGTGCCTCAGCGTTTCATCAAGTTGCAGGCGGTAGTGAGCTTCGCCGTTCGAGCGGTGAAGATGGAAGCTGCTATTGCCGATGCGACACGCGGGCGCATCTGTGTTCGCGGAGAAGTGTTCGGATGAAAACTCCTTGATCGTGCGTAAAAAAACTTTGCCGTCTCTGTACCACCAGATGGAGACGGCAGGAAACCGTGCGGGCGTAGAAGCGTTGTCCGCACACAATCCTTTTACGCTTCGATTGTAGCGCGGCGAAAAGATAAAATTGGTAAGGAAGATGACGACGAACACGTCGCGCCCGTCATCGCTCGTCGCGTCGAAGTACCACCATTCGTAAGCTCCGGTCGCCCGGTCGTTATGCCATACATCGTCGTTAATACTGGAAAACGCGCGAAAGTCTTCGCTGCGATTATGCTCGTTACTGTCGCTGTTCACGCGCCGAAGATTACCTTCTAACTCGGCAAACCACAAAACGCGCCGGAGACGATCTTGGACAGAAACTTTAACGTGATGATAAAATAAGAAAAGTTTTCGTTCGCTACATTCGCAAGTTTAGAGGAGTAAACTTTATGTCCACCGCGCAGCAATCCCCGACCGAAGCCGTTAGACGCTATCAACTTTTTATTGACGGAAAATGGGTGGACGCCGAATCGGGGAAAACTTTTACGACGCCCAATCCGGCGACGGGCGAGCCGTTAGCGGAAGTCGCCGAAGCTGATGCGGCAGACATTGACAAGGCGGTTGCTGCGGCGCGGCGGGCGTTTGAAGGTAAATGGTCGCGGCTGAGCGCGCGTGATCGCGGGCGTCTGCTTTTCAAATTAGCCGGACTCGTCGAATCGCACGCGAAAGAACTCGCTGCGCTTGAAACGGCCGATAACGGCAAGCCGATCCGCGAAACCACGCTCTTTGATCTGCCGCAGGTGGCCGAAAATTTTGAATACTTCGCGGGCGCGGCGACGAAGATCGAAGGCGAGACGATCCCCGTGCCCGGTCAGATGTTTAACTACACGCTGCGCGAACCCTTGGGCGTTTGCGGGCAGATCATCCCTTGGAATTTCCCGCTCTTGATGGCGGCGTGGAAATTAGCTCCCGCGCTCGCGGCCGGAAACACGGTCGTGCTGAAACCCGCCGAGCAAACTCCGGTAACAGCATTAGAACTCGGAAAGTTAATTCAAGAAGCTGGCTTTCCCGATGGTGTCGTCAATATCGTGCCCGGCTACGGTGAGACGGCGGGCGCAGCGCTTGCGGCACATAAAGACATTGATAAGATCGCGTTTACGGGAAGCACAGAAGTCGGTAAAAGGATCGCGCACGCGGCGGCCGATAACCTGACGAAAGTTTCGCTCGAACTCGGCGGTAAAGCTCCGAACATCGTGTTTGCTGACGCTAATATTGAACAAGCCGTGAGCGGCGCGATGATGGGCATTTTCTATAATCAAGGTCAGGTTTGCTGCGCCGGTTCGCGCGTCTTCTTACACGAGCGCATCAAAGACGAATTTCTTGATCGCTTTAAGGAACGCGCCGGGAAAGTTAAGGTCGGCGATCCGATGGAGCAGACGACGTTAATGGGGCCGCAAGTTTCGGAGGAACAGTTGAATCGCATCACGGGCTATGTTGATGTTGCGCGCGAAGAAGGTGCAACCATATTGGCGGGCGGCGGTCGTCCTGACCTTGAAGGCAACTTGCAGAAAGGATTTTTCTTTCAACCGACGATCTTCAGCGAAGTTCATAACAAGATGCGGGTCGCACAGGAAGAGATTTTCGGCCCCGTCGCCAGCGTGATCACGTTTAGCGACGAAGAGGATTTGATCCAACAAGCTAATGAAACGATCTACGGCCTCTCCGCTGGCATCTGGACGCAAGACATCACACGCGCACATCGTTTCGCGCGTGCAATTAAAGCCGGGACAATTTGGATCAACACCTTCAATGTAATGAACGCCGCTTCGCCCTTCGGCGGCTACAAGCAATCCGGCTACGGGCGCGAAATGGGCAGACACGCTCTTGAGCTTTATACGCAGGTGAAAAGCGTCTGGGTTGATCTCTCCGGCAAACCGATGGGCTGGTACGGGAAGTAAAGGAGGAAGTAGGAGGGCGGAAGGATGAAGTGAGGACAAAGCCAAAGGCTTTGAATTAAGAAGATGAATTATTGCTTCACGCCGCGAAGCGTGTCTGCGCTTTCGCCCTCCGCCTTTCGCTTTTGCTTCTACAGAGATGTTTATGTTTAAGAATCGAAATTTCCTCGCGCTGTTCATTCTGGGCTTGACGTTGTTTGCGGCCGGATGCCCGAATCGAACGAGCGTTGGAAGGATCAACGCCGATCCGGGTCGCTACCGAGACAAAGAGGTGGCGATTGCCGGGCGCGTCACGGACAGTTATGGCGTGCTTGGCACGGGCGCTTATCAAATTGATGATGGCACGGGAACGCTCTGGGTTGTGACGCGACGCGGCGTGCCAGCGCGCGGTTCGCGCGTCGGAGCGAGCGGGCATGTTCACACGGGCTTTAGCTTTGGCGGAAGAAGCTTTGGAACGGTTTTAGAAGAACAAAAGCGGCGCACGAAATAATGGCGGTGGTGAAGAAGCAGGAAGCATCTGAAGAGGAAAGGGCGATCCTTCAAATCCTCGATGAGCGTTTCGCGCGCCTTCATCAAGAGTCTTGCAAGCTGTTAAGCCTGATCTCAAGCGAGCGTCTTTACGCGCGTCCGCATCAAGTGATGGAGGACTCGGCTTCTCGTTGCGCGTCGGGCGAGCATGTCTTGCCTTCGTGTGGCGAACAACTGTTACGCTCGGCGGCCGTTATTGAGCAAACATTTGGCGGCATCACCGCTAATCTCTGGGACGATCCGTTCGAGTGGACTCTCCCGGAAGAACTTGCGACGCCTGAGCGCGTGCTCGCGTACTTAAACGAGGTGGAGGCGACGAGGCAACGCGGTTTCGCAATCGTAAAAAG
>JACDAW010000508.1 GCA_013695245.1 Pyrinomonadaceae bacterium
GGCTTATACGGCGTCGAGATGGGCGCTTACGCCGCGCTCGCCGCCGCCGGAAACAACGATACCGTGCGCGCCCTTGTGCTCGATTCCGTTCCGGCTGCGCCCGATGTTCTCTTGCGCTCTGGCGTGCGCAACGTAACAGGATTCGATAGCGCACTCGTTAACGGATTCGCGCGCGGCGCGGCGCAAATTTATTATCTCGGTCGTTACCACAACACGCCGTCCTGCCAACTCGCCGCGCCGATAACGGAACGGCGTGTCCTATTACTGACGGGCGAACCGGCTGGCGAGCTGCGAACTTCGACAACTGCGCTTGCCACCTGTTTCCCTCCGAACACAAAAGTCGAACTGCAAAATGCCTTGCCCCTGACGGGATACAATTTTACGTCCGCAACGAGTGAGCAAGGCGAAACATATGATCGCCGCGTGATCGAATTCTTCGACGCCGCGCTTCGCTCCAGCCAATGATTCACTCAAGTGACGTTCGATGCTGCTCGATGCGTGCGATAAATATCTTTCATGCGCCGGAACATGATCGGGCGAAAACAGTTTTTCTTGTTTCTCAAGTCCCAAGTTGAAGAGTTCAACTTCGCGGCTTTCGGAGTGCGCTCCTTTACAAAGCTTTCACGGCGACAAGCGCAACCGCGCCATTGTCACCGATAACTTGAACCTCAAGCGGCGCGTAATCTCTCAACTGGTAAATATACTCAACGGGCACAATGACGAGCGCGACCTTCGCGCCGCTCTTTCGCAGCGCGTCGAGGACAGCTTGCGGGTTTTCAAGTTTTTCGACTCTCCCGCCCGCGAGATAAGTGAGTCGTCCGGCCGCGTAAAACTCCGCCGTGCGCTCAATGTGGTGAAGTTGCAAGACGGGCGCGGAAGAGTAGCCGCGCGCATCCGCGTGATTGATAAGATCACGCACAGAGTGTTCGCGCGCCACTTCATCTGCCGCGCAGAAGACGATAAGCGCAATCGCCGCGAAAGTAGCAACGACAATTGACACGACGCATAAACGCCCCAAGCGCGTTAACAATAGATTGATTACGCCAGCCATGATTAGCGGCACAGCGATGATTACAGCACACTCTAACGGCAACCCGTTTGTGCGTCCGGCGTAAACAATCGCGCCGGCGGCGGCAAAGATAAGAAGTGCGCCCGTCGCCCGCACGCTCCACCTGCTGCCTTCGCCGCGCGCATACTTCGCCACCCGCTCACCGATGAGCAACGCCGCGCCCGGCAATGCCGGTAGAATGTAGCCGGGCAACTTTGAACCCGATAACGAGAAGAACAACACAGGCCACACCAGCCACGCGAGCGCGAAGAGACGAAGTTTTCCGGCCGCCGCAGTCTGGCGCCGCCATTGCCAACTCTTCGCTTTAACAAGAGCTTCGACGAGAAACGCCGGCCACGGCAGGGCGAGCGCAAGCATCACGGGCAAGTAGAAGTAGAACGGTTGCGGATGAAGATATTTGTTTGAGACGTAGCGCGCGAAGTGGTGCTGCACAAAGAATTCGTCAATGAACGGCCATCCATGCCGCAAGGTTACGGGCGCATACCAAATGGCGGCGATTGCCGTCGTTAAAAGCCACCCCCACCAGATTCCGAGTTTGCTTAGCGGAGGTCGTTCCCATCGCAAAACGTAATAAAGCGCAATCACACCGCATGGAATAATGCCGCCGACGAGTCCCTTAGCGAGCAGCGCAAATCCGATGCCTGCGTAAAACAAAATGAGCAGCAGATTTCTCCGGCGTCCTTCCGTCTCTAAATCAGCGAGAAAAAAAGCGGCGAGCGTCACCGCAACCGTCAACGTCAGCAGAAGATCGAAACTTACGGCGTGCGCAAAGACAATAATTCCTAAAGACGAAGCCACAACGGACGCGCACGTTAAACCGAACCCATCCATCTCGCCCGCGCTCTTACTTTCAACTCTTCGCGCAAGCAAACCGACGACGAGAATAATCATCAATCCTGCGCACGCTACGAACACGCGCGCGGCAAACTCGGAGATTCCGAACAGTTTGTAGCCTGCGATGATCAACCAGTAGAGCAGCGCGGGTTTTTCAAACCACGTGTAGCCGCCGAGCGTCGGCGTGATGAAGTCTTTGCGCAAATACATCTCGCGCGCCACCTGCGCGTAGCGCGGCTCATCGGGCCCGACAAACGGCATTCGACCCAAACCGTAAAAGTAAACAAGCGCGACGAGAAGAAACAGCGCCAGCCATGCGTGCTTGGCAAGATTGAAACGATGCAAGTATAGTCACCCGAAAGAAGCCGTCAGCAATCGGCAGACAGCTCGAACATGAATTTATTAACACGAACGAGTATCAATGAGAATCGCGGCGCATTCAACTCTCGAAGTTGATGAATCGCAACCGCCGGTTCAACAAACTCTGCCGGTTGCGCGCTCGCCGCTAAATTTTCGCAAAGGAATTTTTCTGTTGTGACTTTACGCACCGCCGTCGTCGGCGTCGGGCACCTTGGACGGCAACACGCGCGCATCCACCGCGCGCTCGCGGATGAAGGCGCGGCGCAGTTCGTCTCCGTTTGCGATCTTAACGAAGAGACGGCGCGCTCCGTCGCCGAAGAACGCAGCGTAAAGTGGATGCGGGATTGGCGCACAATGATCGGCGAGGTTGACGCTGTCAGCATCGCCACTCCTACTGAGTCGCACGCTCGTATAGCGTGCGCTCTACTTGACGCGGGCATCCACGTCCTCGTCGAAAAACCTATCGCGCGTAACTTAGCGGAGGCTGATGAGATGATCGCGGCGGCCGAGCGCGGGCGCAGTCTTTTACAAGTCGGGCATCTCGAACGCTTCAATCCGGCGCTCGTCGCCCTGCGCCCGCACGTGCGCAATCCGCTCTATTTTGAGATTCACCGCGTTGGGCAATTCACCGCGCGCTCGTTGGATGTTGACGTGGTGCTCGATCTGATGATTCACGATCTTGATATTGTGCAGTGGCTCGTGGGCAATGAGGTTGAGGTGACAGACGTGCGCGCCGTCGGCATCCCCGTGTTGACGAACCGCGTGGATGCGGCGAACGCGCGCATCGAGTTTGCATCGGGCGCAGTGGCTAACATCACGGCGTCGCGTGTCGGCACGGAGAAGATTCGCAAGATGCGCTTTTTTCAACCGCACGATTACGTCGCGGTTGATTATCAAACCCGATTCGCATCAATCAGCAGTCTCGCCCCGCCCGCGATGTCCGGCAGCGCGGCGGCGCTTTGGCCGGGCGTTCAAGTGCAGCATCTCGAAACACGAGACGTAGAACCACTGCGCGCCGAAACCGAAGCATTCTTCAACGCTGTGCGCGCAAACGCGCCGTCGCCCGTGTCTGGCGCTGAGGGACGGCGTGCGCTCGCGTTAGCTCTGCGCGCGCTTGAGAGAATCCACGAACATGCGCACGTTGCGGGAGTGGGCGATCTGCAAAGATGAACAATGTCAGTAAAGAGCAACCTGAAATTGGATCGTTGCTTGCGGGAGCAATCGCGGCGGGTGATTTTCCGTCGGCCGTCTATGCAGTTGCGGAGCGCGGGCGTATTCGATTCGCCGATGCGCTCGGTTTCGCCATCCACGCAGAACAACACCAACATCGAGCGACGCTTGAGACGATTTACGATCTCGCATCATTGACCAAACCGCTCATCACAGGTTTGCTCTGCGCACGGTGCGCTGAACGAGGCGAACTGAATTTCGATTCTCCGGTCGCAACTTATTTCAAGCAATTCGCGCACGCTGACAAACGCGCGCTCACCGTGCGCCAACTTCTCACGCACACTTCAGGTTTACCCGCGTGGCGTCCGCTCTCCATCACAACAAATGGTCAACGCGAAAGAGCGCTTGACGTGATCGCCGATGAACCGCTTGACTACGAACCCGGCACGCGCGTCGTCTATAGCGATCTCGGATTCATCACGCTCGGCTTGCTGCTTGAAGAACTTGCGGGCGCGCCGCTTGCCCGCATCGCGCAACGCGAAATCTTCGAGCCGCTCGAATTACAGCGCACGTCCTTCAATCCCGTCAAAGCGCTTCTGACTAATATCGCCGCGAGCGAATCAGCGGGCAACGCTTACGAGCGCGAGATGTGCGGAATAAATTGGGGCGCAGGCGATTTTAAATCTTGGCGCGGGAGTTTGATCTGGGGCGAGGTGCACGACGGCAACGCTCATTTTCTCGGCGGCGCGGCCGGCCATGCCGGACTCTTTTCGACGGCGTTTGAAACTTTAAAGCTTGCCGAGCAATTCATCCCTGCACGCACAACCTTGCTCGCCCCCGAAACTTGCGAACTCTTCCGCCAAAACATGACTTCAGGGTTGAACGAAGCGCGCTCCATCGCGTGGCAGTTAGCAGCAACCGTCGGCTCAACGGCCGGAGACGCTCTTCCGCCAAACGCTTTCGGGCATACAGGCTTTTCCGGCACAAGCTGCTGGATCGATGCGGCGCACGAGCGCGTCTTTATTCTTCTCACCAACCGCACGCATAATCGCCCCTTGCCCTTCGCCAACATCAATTCCATTCGACGCCGCTTTCACACGCTCGCCGTCCGCGCGCTCGACGAACACGCAAACTCGACAACAGTGAACATCCGCGGCGATGTGGCATAAAGCAAGAGCGCAGTAAAGCCCGTTCTTCTCTCAGAACAGCTCGTCAGCACGTTATTTCGTCTCATTATTGAGTTAATATGATGGCGCGCCCGACGGAGTTACGCGCAAATTTTGATGGCTTAATATATGGGCGTTCGGTTAGCGAAGATTATTCAAATCACTTGCTGTTCAGCATGAAGAACAATTCCGCATCAAATGTTTTAACGCTCTACGTCGTGCCCAATTGCCCGCTCTGCGCAGAGGCGCGCGGATGGCTTCGTCGTCACAACGTCGCTTATGTCGAGCGCGATGTGGCGAACGACTTCGGCGCGTTGCGCGCGATGTATAAGCTCACGCGGCAGAATCTTGTTCCGGTGTTCGCCACTGAGGAGAGGGCGCTGGTGCGACCGGGTGAAGAAGAATTAAAAGGCTTGCTGTTTTAAACTCTATGCGTTTTTCTCGCGCGCAAATCATCGGCGCACTGCTGTTGCTGGGTGTGATCTGGCTCGTCGTTTTATTTCGTCTTGCGCTCGCCCGCTTGTGATTGAATCAAAGGAAAATTCATGGCCGATCTTGGCCGTCGCGGGGCCGACGGCTTCAGGCAAAAGCGCGCTCGGAATTGAACTTGCGTTGCGATTCAATGGTGAAATTATCAACTGCGATTCAGTGCAGGTTTATCGTGAAATCGAAATCGCAACCGCGAAAGTGCCTTTGGAAGAGCGGCGCGGCGTGGCGCATCACCTGATTGACTTTGTGTCGCCGGAGGTGAACTACACGGCCGGGCAATGGGCGCGCGCGGCCGCAGAAAAGATAGGCGAGATCGAAGCGCGCGGGCGGATGGCGATCATCGTCGGCGGCACGGGTTTTTATCTGCGGGCATTGCGTCAACCGCTTTTTCAAAGTCAAAAGACGGACGAACCGTTGCGCCGTCGGCTCGCTGAAATCAAAGAACGACGAGGCGCGTATCATCTCTATCGTCTGTTGCAACGTCTCGACGCGGCGTCGGCCGCAAAAATTCAGGCGCGCGATTACGTGCGCGTGATCCGCGCGCTCGAAGTGCGTTTGCAAACGGGCGCTTCGATCACGGAGCAACGCCAGACGGCAATCGTCCCGCCCTCGTCGCTCGCCGCGCGGCTTTTGATCATCGCGCTTAATCCGCCGCGCGCTGAACTCTACGACCGCATCAACCACCGCGCGGAATTTCATTTCGCCGCCGGACTTGTTTGTGAAGTTAAGCAATTGCTCGAACGCGGTGTGCCGCGCGCGACGAACGCTTTAGGAGCGCACGGCTATCGCCGCGTCGTGGAATATCTACACGATGAAAGATCGCTTGAGTCCGCTATCGAACAGACCAAGCTCGACGTGCGGCATTACGCTAAACGGCAAATGACATGGTTTCGGCGTGAGCCTGTCGCGCTATGGCTTGATGGTTTCGGGGACGAGAAAGCGGTGCAAGCGAAAGCGATCAGATTTGTTGATGCTCTGTTTGAAAAATCATCGGGCTGGGAAGAACGCGAAACGGAGTGTGAATAATACTTGAGGAGCTTATTTAAATAGCTTGTCACGACACAAAGCGTAGTGTAATCTCAAGCGTGATGAAACCGTTTATCTTCTGTGATAATTTACCCGACCGGAGTTGAAAGTGGACGCCAAATCTTCTCCCCAGAATATTCAAGACGCTTTTCTCAACGTCCTGCGCCGCGAGCGAGACACGGTGACGATTTATCTTATGAACGGCGCGAAACTCATGGGTCGCATCAAGAGTTTCGATAAGTTTTCCGTGCTGCTTGAATCAGGACAGAACGAACAACTCATATTCAAGCACGCCATTTCGACGATCCTGCATGGGCGTCGCTCTAACACTGGCGAATTCCGCGCGCCGTCCGTTCCTGATGCCGCTCCAACTAACGATTCTCCACGTTCCGCCAAAGAGTAACTTTTAGATTTCCTTCGCAGAAGAGACACTTCAGTGGCCGCCGCCTTTATCACCTTTGAAGGAATTGATGGAAGCGGGAAATCCACTCAACTGCGGATGCTGGCGAGCGAACTCACGGCGCGCGGGCTTGAGGTTGTGACGACGCGCGAGCCGGGCGGCACGCCGCTCGGAGCCAGTCTGCGTCATGCGCTTTTAGACGCGGAAGCGGAAGTTGATCCGCTCGCCGAACTGCTGCTTTACGCCGCCGACCGCGCGCAACATGTACGCACGCTCATCCGCCCGCAACTCGCCGCCGGTCGCATTGTGATCTCCGACCGTTACAGTGATGCGACCGTCGCTTATCAAGGCGCGGGGCGCGGTTTTCCGGTAAACTTAATCAATGAGGTTGTGCAGCTTGCGACTGAAGGACTGAAGCCTGACTTAACTCTTGTCTTCGACTTAGACGTTGAGGAAGGACGCTTGCGGCAAACCCGGCGCACGACGAACGGCGCAAACAAATCCGACCGCCTCGACATGGAAACCGATGCCTTTCACACGCGCGTCCGTGAAGCTTATCAAGAGATCGCGCGCCGCGAGCCGGAACGTGTGCGCGTCATTGATGCAAGCGGATCGATTGCGGAAACGCACCTGCGCGCGGTGCAAGTCGTTGAGTTATTTTTAGCACAACGAGGAACACAGCATAGTTAAGAAGAAAGTCAGGAGTTGGGATAAGAGTTTTGTTCTTCTATCCCGACTCCTGTATTCTTCATCTTTCGATATGTTTGATCGCTTAACAGGCAACAAGCGCGCGAAGGATTTGTTAACGCGAATGCTTCAGGCGGGTCGCGTTCCCGGCGCGCTCATCTTCGCGGGCATTGACGGAGTTGGGAAAAAGCTTTTCGCCATCGAAGTCGCCAAAGCTCTCAACTGCCTGCAACCGAAAGACGCCGAAGCGTGCGACCATTGCGCGGCTTGCGTCCGCATCGAACGCTTCAAACTTTCTTCGTCAAGTAAATCGGAAGATAACAAGTCAATCGTTTGGAGCGAGCACCCGGATGTCGGATTGCTACGCGCGGACAATCGCAATTTTAAGGTTGACCAAATACGCGAGCTTGAAGCCGAAGCGCACTTTCGCCCTTACGAAGGCAAGCGACGCACTTTTCTTCTCGATGAGGCGGACAAACTTAACGAATCGTCTTCCAACGCGTTGCTAAAAACGCTGGAAGAGATGCCCGCCACTTCGCATCTGTTTCTCATCACCTCGCGCCATGATGCGCTGCTGCCGACGATCCGCTCGCGCTGCCAGACGATTCGTTTCGCGCCCCTAAGCGCTGATGAGATAGAAAAATATTTGCTGCAAAATAAAAAGCGTTCGCCACAGGACGCGCGCGCGGTCGCTGCGCTTGCGGGCGGGAGTTTGGCAAGCGCTGAAGTGATGAACATTGACGAATACCGCACGCGCCGCTCCGCGACAATCGAACTTCTCGGCGCGCTCGCCGGAACAGGAAGCCGCGCCCCCCTTTTGCGCGCCGCAGAAGAGTGGAGCGATCCGAAGCGCAAGGATGAATACGAAGCGTCGCTCGGCGTGCTCGAAATGCTCGCGCGCGATGTGTGGCTGCTCTCGCTTGATCCGGCGTCAACGATAATCACCAACGCCGATCTGCGTGAACAGCTTTTGAAAATCGCCGCGCGTGTCAGCAGCCGACAGATTGCAAATTGGCTCGCGCGCATTGAGAACACGCGCCGGGAGCTTGGCATTAACATCAACCGCCGCATCGCCACCGACGCCCTGTTTCTTGGGATGGCGAACGCCTAAGGCGGCAAACTAAATTTATCCTCGCGCGGCTCTCGCGCCAAAGCGCATTCTTTTATTTTGTTCGCGCGCACGTTTTCGCTTGCGAAAGTTTGCTGCGCAAGGTTTGTGAAGGGAGCAGTATGGCGAAAAGAGTTTTGATCGTGGAAGATGACAAGGACTTGCACAACCTCGTCAATGTCGTGCTCACGCGCGAAGGCTACGAGGTGGTGGATGCGTTTGACGCGCTCGAAGGGTTGCAGAAGCTTTCGGAACTAAAAATCGATCTCGCCCTGCTCGACATCATGATGCCCGGCATGGACGGACTCCAGATGCTTCATCGTCTGCGCGCGGATCACCCGCTTCTGCGCGTGATTATGATGACGGCGATGTCAACGCCGGAAGCGGCCGTCAGCGCGCTGCGCGAACATGCCTGCGATTTTCTCGCCAAACCTTTCGACATTAACAATCTTGTCAAAGCCGTGCGCACCGCCCTTGAGCTTGCGCCGCAAGAAATCTCCGTCGAAGTGCTCTCCGCACGCCCCGAATGGATCGAACTGCGCGTCGCCTGCGATCAGGCCGCGATTGAACCGCTCGAAAGAATTATGGCGCAACTGAAAACCGATCTACCCGCGACGACGCGCGAACAAGTCACCTACGCCTTCCGCGAGATGCTCCGCAACGCCATCGAGCACGGCGGCAAAAACGATCCGTCGCAAACAATCGAGGTCGGCTACCTGCGCACGCCACGCGTCATCCTCTACCGCATCAAAGACCCCGGCGAAGGCTTCAAAGTCGAATCGCTTTACCATTCCGCGCTCTTAAACCCCGAAGGCGATCCGATGCACCACGAGAAAGTGCGCGAAGAGATGGGCTTACGTCCCGGCGGCTTCGGCATCCTCATCGCCCGCGACATGGTTGACGAGATGATCTACAACGAGCGACACAACGAAGTGATGCTGATTAAATACTTGGATGGCGAAAAATCACCTATTGATAAAATGGCGCAAGATCAATAGACTCGCGTCTCGTCGTTTTTGATGTTCATAAGAATGAAACAACTTGAAACGTTTGGAAGAATAAAAGATGAGCGCGGATCGAACAACTGAGATATTGAACTACCTGAGCGCGATTAGCCGTGAAGTTGGGGAGTTGCGTATGGAGGTAAGGGAATTACGCAGTGAAGTGCGGGCAATCACATCGCGCCTTGATCGCCTCGAAGCTCGCATACTAGAGAATCGCGCCGACGTGCGCGATCTGGATAGCCGTGTGGCGGCGCTGGAAAGCAAATAAATGTAAACAGTCGGTCATTTTCAAATGCAAAAGAGGGTTACTTGATCTGTACAAGCTCCGGCTCGCTCTTTCCCTTGTTCGTCCAATTCCCTTCTGCCAGCAACTTCTCCGTTTCCATCACAAACGCTTCGACAATATCTTCGCCCGCCACCTTTCGCATCGGCACGCCGTTTTTGAAGATCATACCGACGCCGCGCCCAAAGGTTACACCCAAGTCGGAATCGTGCGCTTCGCCGGGGCCGTTGACGGCGCAGCCCATGATTGAAAGTTGTAAAGGTTCTTCGATGTGCGCGAGGCGGCGTTCGATCTCGGTGACGATCTCCATGAAGTTATCAACGTCCAAGCGTCCGCACGTCGGGCAGGCGATGACCGTGACGCCGCGTTGACGAAGTTCCAGCGAGCGCAGGATTTCCCAGCCGACGCGCACTTCTTCGTGCGGTTCGGCGGCGAGTGAAACGCGGATCGTGTCGCCGATGCCGTCGTGCAGAAGAACGCCAAGCCCGATGGCGGATTTGATCGATCCGGCGAAGGCTGATCCCGCTTCCGTCACGCCGAGGTGAAACGGGTAATCAACTTGCGCGGCGAGCAAACGGTAAGCGGCGACGGTGCGGCGCACGTCAGAGGCTTTTAGTGAAATGATGATGTCGTTGAAATTTAAATCTTCAAGTATGCGTATGTGGCGCAGGGCGGATTCAACCATCGCTTCGGGCGTTGCCGTGCCGTATCTGGCGAGTAAATCTTTTTCAAGCGAGCCGCCGTTGACGCCGATGCGGATCGGAACAGCTTGACTCTGCGCGGCGCGCACCACTTCCCGCACACGCTCGTGCGCGCCGATGTTGCCGGGATTGAGTCGCAGTTTATCAACGCCCGCGTCTAAAGCCATCAACGCAAGTTTGTAGTGGAAGTGAATGTCTGCAACGAGCGGCACATCTGGCACAAGCTTGCGAATTTCTTTAAGCGCAATAGCAGCGTCCTTATCAACGACCGCGACGCGCACGATCTCGCAGCCCGCGCGCACCATCTCTTCGATCTGCTTAACCGTGCCTGCAACATCCGCCGTGTCAGTCTTCGTCATTGACTGCACGCGGACGGGCGCGCCGCCGCCGATCTCCAAGTCTTTAACTTTTACGATTCTCGATTTTCGCATACCGCCTGTTTCCGCAATCTGAATCATTCGCTCGCCCGCTACACTTTCATTCGAGCTTCAAATCATCCGGCTCTTTATTATTTCTGCGGCGTCGGTGAAGCGGCAGCAGGCGGAGTTTCTTCTGAACCGCGCAAACGTGAAGCCGTCTTTGTTATGTCATTGACAATCACAAAGCCCATTAACAGTAACAACATGACAAAGCCGACTTGCTGGATGCGCTCGCGCAGTTTCATCGAGAGCGTGAGTCCAACGACGCCGAGCATTGCTTCGATTAACAACATGGCGATTGCGCCACCATCAAGCACAGGAATCGGCAATAGATTCATCACGCCGAGATTAAGACTTAAGAAACCTAATATCTTAAAGACGCCGTCCCAACCGCCGCGATTGGCGGCCGTCGAAGCGGCGCGCCCGATGCCGATGGGGCCCGCGAAGGTGTCGCGCGCCGAGCGTTTGCCGCTAAAGACTTGACCGAGCGCGTTGCCCGTGAGCCTCATGATTTCGACGTTGCGTTGCACGGCGTAACCGGCCGCCGTTATCAAACCAGCGCGCTGCAAAGTTTCTTCCGCGCCGTAGCGGATGCCGAGTTTACCGTCGGAGTGGCTAAGGTCGGCAGTTAATTCACGGCGCGTGCCCGCCCTTTCAATCGTCAACCTGAGCGGCGCATTCTTATGCGCTTGAATCAAGTCTCTCACTTGCTGTTCGCTGCCAATCGCTTCGCCGTTAATCATTAGCAAGCGATCTTCGGCTTGGAGTCCGGCTTGCGCGGCGGGCGACCCTTCAATCACTTCGCTGATCGTCACGGGCTGGTTTCCGTAATCCGGCCAGAAATCGAGTTCGCCCATCGCCTCGCCTTCTTCCACTCGCCTCGTCGGTTTGATCGTCAACGAAACGCGCTGCCCTTCGCGTTCGACGACGAGCGGTAAAGATTGCTCCGGCGCGATCAGGGCGTCGTTTCTGATGCGCTCCCACGAAGGATTGTCCTTGCCATTAAACGAGACGATGCGATCTCCGACGCGCAAACCCGCTTGCTCGGCCGCGCCGCCCTGAATGATGCGGCTGACGACCGGCGAAGACGGTTGCACCGGAATACCTGAAGCGAGCGCGCCGAAGAACACGACGGCGAGCGCAGTTAAAATGTTCATCACAGGCCCGGCAATAATGACGAGGAATTTGTGCCAGCGCGGGCGCAAATCGAAGCGTTCGCCTTCGGGAATGTCCGATCCGCTTTCGCCTTCAACGGCCGCGTTCGATTCATCGCCACCGAGTTTGACGTAGCCGCCGAGCGGGACGAGCGAAAGACGATAATCCGTTGTACCGAAACGCCGCCCGAAGAGGCGCGGGCCGAAGCCGACCGAAAACGTTTCGACGCGAATACCTAAAAGCTTGGCAACGATGAAGTGTCCGAATTCATGGATGATAACCGCCGCGCCGAAAACGAAGATTGGAGCGAGAATATAGTAAATTAAAATGTTCATAAAACTGACGAAGTCCTTTTGCGCCGCGCCGAACCTTTAGGAAGCGAGTTAATACCAGATGCTTAGCGGCGAGGTGCATCTTTGCCGACAAATGAGTTTACGCGGGGCGCACGGCGTAGGTCAAACAAGCTTTTCAACCGCGATTCGCTCACTAAGGGTCAAACATGCTATTTCGGCGGCCGCCGCCGCGCGCGCTTCCCTATCAGCTTCCAAGATAACATCGAGATCGCGCGTCGCCTGCACCTCATGCTTAGTCATTACGCGGTCAATAACGCGGGAAATATCTGTGAGGCGAATACGACCCGCGAGAAACGCTTCGACCGCCATCTCGTTCGCCGCATTTAGACACGCGGGCAGCGTGCCGCCCGTTCGCAACGCTCGGTAGGCGAGTTCGAGACACGGAAAACGCGCGCGGTCGGGAGCTTCAAAGCGCAAAACTGAAAGCTGGGTGAGATCAAGCGGCGGAAGCGCGCACGCCTGACGCTCAGGATAAGTCAGTGCATACTGAATTGCGTGGCGCATATCGGTTGCGCCCATCTGCGCGATGATCGAATTATCAACAAGCTCGATCATCGAATGCACAACGGATTCGGGATGCACGACGACATCAATCGCTTCGCCGTCAAAACCAAACAGCCAGTGCGCTTCGATCACCTCAAGCCCTTTGTTCATCAAGGTCGCCGAGTCAATCGTAACTTTCGCGCCCATTGTCCACGTCGGGTGCTGCATCGCGTCTTCAACGGTCGCCTCTTCCATCTCGCGCAAACTTTTGCAGCGAAACGGCCCGCCTGAAGCCGTGAGCACAAGGCGGCGCACTTCCGCGCGTTTTTCGCCGCGCAAGCATTGATGAATCGCGTTGTGTTCGGAATCAATCGGCAGCAGTTCCGCGCCGCTCTCGCGCGCCGCGCGCGTCACGATTTCTCCCGCCATCACGAGCGTCTCCTTGTTGGCGAGCGCCACGCGTTTTCCCGCTTTTAACGCCTCAAGCGTCGGCACTAATCCGATTGCGCCGACAATCGCGGAGACGACGATCTCAGCCTGCGCCATCCTTGCGACTTCAATCAATCCCGCTTCACCGACGCGAATCGCGGGCGTTTTTATTCCTCGCTCGCGCAGCAATCCGGCGAGTTCTTGCGCGCATTCTTCGTTTGCAACCGAGACGAGCTGCGGACGGTAGAGCGCGATCTGTTCGGCGAGTTTCCAGACGTTGCGCCCCGCGCCGAGCGCGACGACGTGAAACTGTTCGCCAAGAGATTCAACGACCCGCAAGGTGTTACACCCGATTGAGCCGGTCGAACCGAGAATTGCGATGCCTTTAGCCATGAGAAAGTAAGCAGTAAGCCGTAAGCAGTGAGTAAGCAATTTGTCTTTACTGCTTACTGCTCACTTCTTACTTAAAATACAGTTGAGCGAAATAGTAGATGACCGGCGCGTTGAAGAGCAAGCTGTCGAGACGATCAAGGAGTCCGCCGTGTCCCGGCAGAATGTTCGCCGCATCCTTCGCCCCCGCGCCGCGCTTCAAGGCGCTCTCCGTTAAATCTCCAACGACGCCGAGCACGTTCATTAAGCCCGCGAGCGGAAGCGCTGCCGCAAGTTTCAATTCGGGAAAGAACCAGAAATGCGCGACCACGGCCGCCAGCAAACTTGCTGCCATCCCGCCGACTGCTCCTTCCCAAGTTTTGCCCGGCGAAATCGCGGGCGCGAGTTTGTGCTTGCCTAAGCTTCGCCCCGTGTAATATGCCGCGATGTCCGAACCCATCAAGACGAGAAAGAAGAACGACAGCAGTTGCGCCGCGCGCGGTTGCGTGAATCCAGTGCGCACACTGATCAGAAAACCACCGAGCAACGCCACATACATTACGCCGAGCACAGTCGCGCCCGCCGACGCGAGCATCTTGTCAAACGGCGCGCCGCGCAAAACGGCCGCGATCAAAGTGGCGATCACGAACGCGGGCAAGACTACGAGTAAAAGATCGAGTTCTCTAATATAGAACACCGCGATCACGCCGACCGCAAACGACATCCCGATCATCACATCAGGCTGCATCTCACGCCGCCGAGCGAGATGATAGAACTCATACACGCCGATCACCATCGCTGCCGCAGCGAGCACAACAAAAACGGGTTCGAGCGGCTTAAACCAGATCGAGGCGACGAGCACGGGCAGAAAGATTAAGGCGGTGATAACGCGAGACATGAATAATTTTTGATTTTAGATTTGCGATTGAATTCAAGCTCAAGTTATCGAACTTTTCTGAGTCGGCTTTGAATTTATTGTTGAATCTGGAACTTCAAATTACTGCGCATTGGCGACAAGTTTTAATCCGCCGAAGCGACGGTCGCGGCGTTGAAATTCAACGACGGCTTCGAGCATCTGCGTGCGACGAAAATCCGGCCACAAAGTTTCGGTGACGTAAATCTCACTGTAGGCGGCTTGCCACAGCAGGAAATTCGAGATGCGCATTTCGCCGCTTGTGCGCACAAGCAGATCGAGTTCCGGCAGTCCCGCCGTGTAAAGTTCCCGCTCAATATCTTCCTCTGTGATTTCGTCCGGCGCTAAACCCTCCGCTTGCAAACGCCCGACGGCCGCGCGGCAGGCGTCAACGATCTCGGCGCGCCCGCCATAGTTAAGCGCGACGTTTAAAACCATTCCCGTGTTCGCCCTCGTCCTCTCGGCGGCGCGTTCGATCTCACAGCGCACGCTCTCCGGCAACACGGCCGTGCGCCCGATAGTTTGAAAGCGAATGTTTTGACTATTGATCTCATCCAACTCCGAACGCAGATAACGCTTTAGCATTCGCATCAAGGCGTCAACTTCCATGCGCGGGCGTTTCCAGTTCTCCGTCGAAAAAGCGTAAAGCGTAAGCGCGCCGAGTCCCAAGCGCGCGCCCGTATCCACAGCCGCGCGCACAGCTTCCACTCCGGCGCGATGCCCGGCGACCCGCGGCCGACCGCGCGCGCC
>JACDAW010000480.1 GCA_013695245.1 Pyrinomonadaceae bacterium
GCTTTGGGGTATTCCTTTAGCCAAATACCAAGCAAGACTTGCAACTTTCCCCGATCTTCGGCAGACACAGCTTTGAAGGCTTGCGCCACTTCAGAATCAATCTCTCGCTAGAAATCGAATTGATACGCTATCATATAGCTTGGATTAGCGGCACAGAAATCCCTCCACCTTCCAACCTTTTCAATTTGTTCTTTATTCATGATGCTCAAGTCATCCATGTGGTTACAGAGCGACCGAATCATTTGGTCAACGTGGTCAGGACGAAGCAAAAGAAATGTCTCTTCTTCGTGATCCGGAAAATAATCGAGACTTGAGATTGAACCTTCAGGATGACCATCAAAGACTTCGGCATAGCAGCCCCAGTAATCGAGATATATTTCTTCATCTCCGAAAGCGAAATCTTGGGCAAGCTCTGACTTTAGACCTGTGAGCGTATATTCACTGGAGAGTAACCTTTCAAGCGTATCAGGAATAGAGCCACCATTTTCCTCTATCTCGTACATTACTGGGTTAAGGACAAATTCCTTCTGCTTTAAGGCGCTAAGATTGTCCTCCAAGAAGCGCGTAAGCGATTCCCGCTCCATCACCAGAATTTGATCGGCGAGTGCTTTGTCGAATAATTTAATGCTATCAGTTCCCATATCTCACTCCACACAAAGAGGCATAACTACTATTATGCCACAGTATTGCGGTATAACTACGTGCAAAGAATGTTATTACCGTGCCATTCTCTGTCTCTCACAAGTTTGCTTCAACAAAACATCTATGCCAGCGATTCCGTGTGTCCGCGCTCACGTCGTGCCACCCCTGTGCGGCGCGCTGCTTCTTCGACGCTGCTGGCGACTGCTTTTGCGACTCGTTTATCGAAGACGGAGGGGATGATGTATTCGGGATTGAGTTCGTCGTCTGCGATGATCGCGGCGATGGCGTGGGCGGCGGCGAGTTTCATCTCTTCGTTGATTTCTCTGGCGCGGGCGTCGAGTGCGCCGCGAAAGATGCCGGGAAAGCATAGGACGTTGTTGATCTGGTTCGGGTAATCCGATCTTCCCGTCGCCATCACGGAGACGTAGGGCGCGGCTTCTTCCGGCATGATCTCCGGCGTCGGATTGGCCATCGCAAAGACAATCGCCTGTTCATTCATGCGCTTTAAATCTTCCACGCCGATCACGCCCGGCGCAGACAGACCCATGAAGATGTCCGCGCCGCGCATCACATCGTGGACGCTTCCCTCTTCGCGCATCGGGTTTGTGTTCTGCGCGTACCATTCTTTGACCCAGTTCATATGTTCGCGCCGTCCGGCGTAGATCGCTCCCTTCTGATCGCAGCCGACGATGTTTCGGACGCCCGCCGACATCATAATCTTTGTACACGCCACGCCCGCCGCGCCGACGCCGTTGACGACGACCTTGATGTTCTTCATATCTTTGCCGACGATCTTTAAAGCGTTAATCAGCGCGGCGAGTACGACGACGGCCGTGCCGTGCTGATCGTCGTGGAAAACGGGAATGTCCAACTCTTGGCGGAGGCGATCTTCGATCTCGAAGCAGCGCGGGGCGGAGATGTCTTCGAGGTTGATGCCGCCAAACGCGGTTGAGATCAGTTTCACCGTTTGCACGATCTCGTTTGAGTCTTTCGTCGTCAGGCAAATCGGAAATGCGTCAACGCCCGCGAACTCTTTGAAGAGCATCGCCTTGCCTTCCATCACGGGCATCGCGGCGGCAGGTCCGATGTCGCCGAGGCCAAGCACGGCCGTTCCGTCCGTGACGACGGCGACGGTGTTGCGTTTGATCGTCAGCGTGTAAGCTTTTTCGGGGTCGCGCTGAATCGCTTCGCAGACGCGGGCGACTCCCGGCGTGTAAGCCATTGAAAGATCAGCGCGCGTCTTTAACGGAGCTTTTGATGTGACTTCGATCTTGCCGCCAAGGTGCATGAGGAAAGTGCGGTCGGAGACATTTACGATCTCAATACCTTCGACCGCGCGCACGGCTTCAACGATGCGGTCTTCGTGTTCGCTTGAAGATGCATTAACGGTGATGTCGCGGACGACGTAGTCGCGGCGCGAGCTGACGATGTCAATCGCGTCAATGTCGCCTCCGGCGTGCCCGATAGCGAGCGTTAAATTCCCCAACATCCCGGCGCGGCTGATGAGTTTGACGCGCAACGTTAAACTATAACTTGCGCTGGGCTTGCTCTCCATAATGGTTAGCGCGTTCCCTTTAGTTGATCATAGAACTTTCCGCTCACTTTAACCTTCGACAAAGAACGGCGCAAGAAAGACGCGAAGGATTAACGCGCATTCATATCAACCGGGCGCACCGTGCGGCACAGCATTATCAACTTTTATCTTGCTCTTTGAGTTTATCAAGTAAGCGTTCGACTTCGCGCACCGCTTCTTTGTTTGCGCCCGTGCGCGCGGCGAGTCGCAACGAATGTTTGCCAAGCAGCGTATAGACTTTGATCGCGTCAGGCATCGTCCTTTGCTTGGCGAGCGCGGTGAGATGACGGCGGACGGTTGCGGCATCGGCGCGGGCGAATGTTCCGGTGAGAGCGCGGGCGGGTTCTTTGACGGAGAGATTTTCCAATGTGCTGCGAAGCAGCGGCAGCAGCACGCGCCGCGCTTTGCTTTCGCTTAAGCCGCAGCGCGCAAGCAGTTCGATGGCAAGATCAAAGAGCGCGACGGTGTGACCGGAAGTTAAAACAGCCGCCGCATGATAAAGCGGCTTATCCGCCGCGTTAATCATGAATATTTCCCCTTCGAGTTCGCGCACGATGTTGCGCGCCGCGTTCATCGCGCGGCGGTCGCCTTCGACGCAGTAGAACGCTCCGCGTAAACTGCCTGCGCCGATCACGGGATCGCTTACCGAAACAAGCGGGTGCATTGAGCCGACAGCAAAACGAAGTTTGCGTAAAGGAGCTAACTCTTCCGAAGAGAGCGCGCCGCTCATGTGCAACGCAACGGGTTGTTTGTTGGGGTGGAAGTCGCCGAGTTGGGCGAGACGCGCAGCCGTATCCGCAATGGCATCATCAGGCGTGGTGATAAAGATCAGATCAGTGGGCGGCAACAAATCGAGTTTCGTTGAACTCAAGGACTGCGCCGAATGTGCGCCTGCGCGTGCAACGCTTCTCTGCGCGTTTCGCAAGCGGCGCGTGACCATTGCCGTGATCGTGTAGGAGCGCGCGGCGAGCGCACGGGCGAGCGCGGTGCCGAGCCGTCCCGCGCCGATGACGGCGATTGTCGGTTTGGCCGCAAGCTTGTCTGCCGTCTTTCTTTTGCTCACGCGATTTCGTTCGGATTGCCGCCCGTCGTGTTGTTACCGTCGCGGCTCATAACTTCAACGAACTCTCCATAATCAGGCAGATCATCAAGCCATTGCTTCAGGCGCGCATTGAGTTCGGCGCGCGTAATCAATCCGTAGTCAATCGCTTGAAGCGAGATTCGCAATGGCGAAGCGGCGTCGGTCGCTTGTAAAGCTTGTGCGATGGCATGTACTTCGCGCTGTGTGATGTTTGCACCGAAGTTTCTTTGGGCGAAGCGCAGGGCGAGCGAACGCGCCGCTTCAACCAGACTTACGTCCCCGCTCTTTCGCGCCAGCGTCTCCAACGCTTCGACCAGACGTTTACCGAGCAGCGCAAGCGTGCGGCTATAAGCTTCACGCGCGCGCTCAATCGTCTCTTCAAGCTCTGCACTCGCTCGCTCGATGCGCGCCGCCGCGCTCAAGCGAAACGAGCACACGCATCCGGCGCGCTTCGCAAGCACCCGGCGCACGTCCAAGTCACACTGCGCTTCGTTCCATCCGCTCAACAAAGTTTGCGTTTGCAGCCAATGTTGCGGATTAAAGATCGCAAGCGCTGAGAGGCGCTCAAACTCGCGCCACTTCTCACCGCGTAGCAGTTCATCAATCGCGCGCCCGTCACGGCTTGCGCTCATCGCGCGGTCATGCGCAGTAGCGTAATGCTCCGCGTAGCGAGAGTGAAACGCCTGCCACAAAGAATCGAAGCGCGTGATTCCCTCTCTGTCGAAAAGCGTGTGCGAGTCGGCGGCGATTGATTGCAGCTCACGGCGTAAGCTTTCGATTTCGTCAATCGCAGTCGGCTCGGCTTCCGCGAGATAGGCGCGCACGCTTTCGCGCATCGCAAAAGCCTCAGTGAACCTTCTGAGATCATCGAGCAATTTGGAATTGTGCGCGAAAACTTCCGCTGAATCGGCGAAAGCATCGGCGACGCGCTGCAAACCCTCTTCGAGCGGAATGTCGCCGACAAGCGCCGCATCAATGGCTTCGGCGGTGGCGCCGAAACTCTTGCGCACGGCCGCCGCCACGTTCCACGCCCGCGTCGTCAAAGCTTCATCAGGCAAGCGGTCGAAGCGCTCTAAGAGACGTTCTGCGCGCCAAGCGTCGAGCCATTCGTTGAGGCGGCTGCGCACGTCTTCGCGCTGTTCAGGGTCGGCAATCGATCCGTGCGTTTCTTCGCCCGTGAGCAAGTTTGCCCAGCGCGTGAGTTCTTCGGCCGTGTGCAAGATCGCTGCGGCGCGGCAAATCCCTGCGACATCGTCCCAACGGATTCCCTGACCGAGCGTGCGACGACTAATGCGGTCGCCGTTTGTGGTCGCAAGTTCGACGCGGCGGTTGGCGACTAAAGCGGCGAGCACAAGGTGTTGCGCTTCACGCCCAAAGCCATAGGGTGCGTTTCGCAATTTACGATCAATCACCGCGATTGACACTACTTCGCCGCTTGCAGCATCGGCCAGATCGAGCACATCTCTGTTCCATGGAAGCGCGAAGAGTCGGTCGCCGGTTTCAAGCGCGAACGCGCCGCCGCGCCACGACGCGAGACCAAGCGGCGCAGCAAAAATTTCGGCGAGATGCTGAACTCCCGCATCGGCCGTGTTAGCGCCGCCAAAGAAGGCCGCGACGAGGCGCGCGACTTCACGTTCGCCAAGCGTTTCGTCGAAGTTCGGATGCTGCGGGTAACGCGCTTCAAAGAATGGGGCGAGAAGATGGCTGAGCGCGTGGGCGAGCGTCGGGGCGGAGCGAGCGTTATCTGTCCACGCGAAACTTTCGCCGTTCGTAGCGTGAAGCGTTGCGTCGTCAATGTAAAGTCGCGTCCAGATGTGTTCGACTTGGGTCGTCAGCACAGCGGCAACGGTGCGCGCGCGGTCGCCGAAATCAGCGATCAATGCGGGATCGGCGCGTAGCGCGAGGAGACGATAGATAACTTCGTTTTCTTCGACCGTGATCGGCGCAGGTTGCCATTTGATTTTAATGGGAACACCGGAATGCGCGGCGTCCGTGTCATCAAATGTTTGATCGTCAGATATGACCACTTCCCAATCGTAGCGAGTTAAATCAACCAGATTAACCAAAACATCATCGTCGCCGTGTTTCTTGACGATGCGCCCGCGACGATTTTGATTGCGCCATGCGACGTAAAAATTCATATCCGCTTGATCGCTGCCGTCATAAGTGAGCGGCCAATCCTCGAAGCGGGTGCGCGCCGCTGTCTGCAACAGTTCGGCGCTCCGGTTTGTTTCGCTGCGGAGCGGCTCGACGGCGGCCGCCAATCTATTATCAAAGTCTGAGGAAGGATCGATCTGCAATCGGTAGCGCGATTCGCCCGCTTCCTCACTAACGAGCAGTGTTCCCTGCGGAGCAGCATCCGCAAAACGTCCGAGCATCTCCGCGGCGCGCGCGATGGCTTTGTCCGGCGCAGCTTCGTCGGAAAAGAGCATTGCAGCGCACAGTTCGCGTGGGGTCGCGCCGCGTTCATCAAGCGAAAGAATAAATAATGCTTTTAAAATAAGTTTAGCTTCGAGACGCTGCATGATAGGAAACAGCGCAACCGTTTCACCCGCCAAGCGATCATAAATCTCGAAAGCGTTTTTTAAATTTTTTGCCTCGCGCAACTCACGCTCGGTGCGGTCAAACACTTCGTCGAGCAACACGAGCGAGAGCGACGGGCGCGGCGCGGCGCGCAAGCTCGCTTCGGCGGCAAACGGCAGCAAGGCAAAACGCGGAGCATAAAAGCGCACCGCCGCCGCCACGTCCGCAATCAAAGGGTGCAGCGGATAGAGCGCGGTAAAACGCGGTTCGCTCCAGTTAAAGCCCGGCAGCGACTGGCGCAGACTAAGATAGATTTCGTGAATCGCGGTGCGCCCTTGAGGAGTTTTGCGCAGCACGTAAGCGTCGGCGACGCGATAGAGATGCTCCGGGTCGAGATAATCAATCTGAAAGCTTTTGGCGAGCGCGACGTTGACGCCTTCTGCGCCCGCGATGTCATCGTCAAGGGCGAGGGCGACGAAGACGTTTAAATTTCGGGCAGCTTCCGCTAAAGCTGCGAGTAGGGGGCCGTCGTTGCGTTCGACACGCGCGGGACGATCAAACGCGGTGTCAATAATGAGCACAAGCGTTCCATCGTAGAGGCGCGAAGCGGCCGTGGCGAGCATCGCCATCGGGTCTTCTTGCGTGACGTTCGCGCTTACATCGCCCGAATCGAGCAGACTCGAAAGGGCGATGGCGAGTTCCTCTTCAAGTGTCTGAGCCGTGCCGCGCTCGACGCGGGCAACTTGAGCGCGCCGCGCCAACAAACGCCGTGCGCTTGTCGCCACATGCGCGTCCGAGACGGTCGGGCGAAGTTCGGGGTAAGCGGCGAGCGCGGTGAAGACCGTCAGCAAATGGCTTTTGCCGACGCCGCGTATGCCCGCTAAAGCGCGCGCCGTGCCACGCCCGCGCGGGAGGTCGGCGAGCGCGTCGAGCCAGCGCGCCAGCAAATCGGCGGTGGCGTCGGTGAAACGGTAAGCGGCAAGCGCGCCGTGCGGGTCGGCCGCCACGTTCGGCACTTCGTCGAATCCTTGCAGTTCGACGAAATCTTTAATCTTGCCTTGAACGCGTGTCATTTTCTTCAGTTGCGCGGTTGGATAAAGTGGGCGTGCAGTACGGAGGTAAGCGTCACAGTTGACTGTAGCATGAGAAAGAAATGCCTTGCAACAATGCTTTTTGCTCCTCCGTTAAACTCAATTAAGATTCTTCGCCGCGTGGTGTTTACAGGAAAGGAGTTTACGGCGACAAAGCGGTGAATGCCGCATGAAAGTAGGAGGAAAGCGGCGCAACTCTGCGCGACGCAAAGGCATCATAAGGTTTGCGTCAGTGGCAGGCCGGGCTAGTTGATGCCCCGATAAGGCGTCCGGCATAATCTAAACTACACGGGAAAATGAATTACAGCATTTCTGGAGAATACCCTTATGTTTAAGTTACTCTCCCGCGCGGGGCTATCTGCCGCGCTGGTTGCGAGTTTATCCTTAAGCACGCTCACGGCGCTCGCTTCGCCGCGCGCGCAAGAGCAACAACAGCAGTTACCACCACCCCCGCCGCCACCAACTCAGCAGCAACGGCAGACCCAAAACGCCAAACCGAGGCAAACCGCCACTACCACTACGTCGCAACCGACGACGAGAACCAGCAATCGCGCTCTTTCAACCAACGAAGACCCGTCGCTGATCGGGCGCCGTAAGATCAATACCGGCATTATCGCCGGGATGAGCGGTTCGCTCCAGAAGGAGATCGCGATGGGTCGCCAGATCGCGGCGGAAGTGGAAAAACAGGTTAAGCTTGTTGACGATCCAGTGATCACCGAATACGTCAACCGCGTCGGGCAGAACATCGTGCTTCACTCGGACGCCAAAGTGCCGTTTACCATTAAGGTCGTTGACACGGATGAGCCGAATGCGTTTGCGCTGCCGGGCGGCTTCTTCTACGTCAATCGTGGTTTGATCTTAATGGCCGACAATGAATCGGAACTCGCGGGCGTGATGGCGCATGAGATCGCGCATGTCGCCGCGCGCCACACGATGGAACAGATGGCGAAAGCACAGCTTGCGAATTACGGAATGCTCGCCGGAATGATTCTCGGCATCCCGCCGATTCTCTTGCAGGCAGCCGACCTCGGTTTAGGTTTAAGTTTTTTGAAATTCACGCGCGGCGCGGAAGCGGAAGCCGACCGTCTCGGCGTGCAATATCTTTATGCCGCCGGGTATGATCCGAACGGAATGGCGACGATGTTTGAAAAGCTTGCGGCGCAAAACAAGAAGAAGCCCGGCAAACTAGCGCGCCTTTTCACGACGCACCCGCAATCGGCCGAACGCATGGAAGCTTCGCGCTCGCTCGTCGCACGCTTCCCCGAACGCGAAGAATATGTGATGTCAACTTCTGAGTTTCAGCGCGTTAGAGCGCGCCTGTTGCGCATGTCCAACGCGCGCGTCACGACCGCCGGGGACATCGCGCCGGGCACGGATGGCACACCGGGTCGCCCGACCTTGAAACGTCGCCAGCCCGCGCCGGACGATTCAACGTCGCAGCCGTCTGACACAAACGACAACAAACCTGCGAACAACGCGCCGCCCACGCTCCGGCGCAACGGCGGAGCTAATCCGCCTCCGCCGCCTCCTAGCCCGACCCCGTAGAGGTTTACAGTTTAGGTTTACGACAAAAGGCTTTCCGTACTTTCAAACGGAAAGCCTTTTGTGTTTATCACAAATTACGCAGCAAACCCGATGCGGCGCAGCAAATCGGCGAAGCGTGGGTCGGAGCGGAATGAATCCCACTTCGGATCGACTTTGAGGAAAGTCAATCGCACATCCCGCTCTTCGTAAGCTTTCTCCAGCCAAGCGAACGCCTCGTCTCTTTCGCCCAGCCCGTTATAAACCATTGCGATGTTGTG
>JACDAW010000533.1 GCA_013695245.1 Pyrinomonadaceae bacterium
CTTATCGGCGCGGGCGCGGACGGCCGCAACAACACGGCTGACGACATACTGAGCCTGACAGGTGAGACCGTGACTCAGGTGCAGAATCGCGTGCTCGGCACGGCCAGTTCCGCGCCGCTCTTTACGGCCGTTCCCGGTTACGGGCTTGTAGGTTTACGCGGCGCAATACGTTTCGGCGAAAGCTCGGAAGTCTTTGTTGACTTCGAGAACATCGCCGATAAAAATTATCGCGGAATTAGTTGGGGTGTTGACGGAGCAGGACGCAGCGTTACGTTGCGCTATCGTTACAAGTTTTAGAGAAGGCAAAAGGTAAAATTAAAAAGGCAAAAGTGCAGATGAAAGAAACTCTCCTTCTTCACTTTTACCTTTTGCCTTCACCACCGCGCGTCGTAGCGTGCGAGACCCGCGCGCCACGTTCCTTTGTTTTCATCTCCAAGAACGGGCATCGCTCCGTCAAACCAAAGCTCGGCGTCGGCGGGGCGGCGGACGCGGTAAGTGCGGCCCGAAGGCGCATTGACTGAAAGCGTGATGCGATCAGGCGCGACGGAAATGATGGTTGCATCGCGCCAATCCGCACGGCAGCGCAGCATGAGACGCGCGCCGAGCGGCAGGGCGGCAAGCGTGGAAGTTTCTGTGTTTGATTTAAAAAGAGAACTGCCGCAAGGGGCGGCGGGCGCGCCCGGCTCTTGCGGCAGTTCTTCAACGTTGAAGCTCAAATTAAATCGCTTGTGTTCGGCGTTAAATGTCCGTCGGGTCTTCAAACGGCAGATCGGGTTGACTCGGTTTGCTGCTCTTCACCGCGTAAGCGCGCAGAGCGATTGACAGAATGACAAACGCCACGCTCGTCCACAGAAGCGCCCAGAAGATCGCCGGAATGCCCGTCGCATTGCGCATGTTCATCGCATCGGTCGCGGCATTGGAAGCAGTCGAGAGAAACAACACGGTCTTTAAATCAAAGAGCGCGTTCAAGACGCACTGAACGGCGAGAAAGCTTGTGAGAAAGCTCGCCGCGCGGGGGCTGGCATAGCGCGCCGAGAAAATTAAACCGAGCACAAGCAGCACGCCCGCGACGAGCGTAAACGGATCGAAGAGCACACCGTGCAAGAGCGGGCTGAACAATCCGTAAGTAATCGTCAGCATCAGGATCAGTGCGGCCGAACCGATGAGCACGAAGCGCGCGGCAATCGAGCGTCGAATAAGCATCAAGAGCAACGCGCCGTAAGTCATCGCGCCCATGTAGCCCGCGCTGGCGATAAAGAACTGCGAGAAAAGTCCACCCTGCGTCGTGTAAGTCTCGCCGCTCGCGTTTAAGTTCACGCTCAAGCTTTGCACGGTGTTGCCCGTCAAAAGCGCAGCCAAAGCGTGCCCGCCTTCGTGGATAAACGTCACGAAGATGCGAAACGGATAAGTTAAAATCTCGGCGTATGGGATAAACCACAGCACGACGGAGAGCGCGGCGGCAAAGAGCAGCGTGCGAACTTGCGGGCGCGCGTCACGGGCGATTTCCATCTTCATCTTAAAATTCTCCAATCGGTAAAACTTAACCGTTCGTCATTCGATGCTCCATTGTACGACGAAGCGCGGAAAAGAAACAACGAATAACATCAGCCGAGCGATTCGACGCCGGAATTAGGCCGCCGCGCAGAACCTCGCAAAAGCCAAGTCTCCCGTGAAAGCCAAAACGCTATTTACAGTCTGCTCGAATGCTTTGTCAGGCATCAATGCAATCAAAATCAAACTGTTTCACCGTGGCGGACTTTCTCCAACCGTTTCATTTGAACTACATATTTCTGTGCGGTCTCCGATTGAAATAGTTCCCGCGTCTCGATTTCATCGGCTCTCACGGGTTCTAATGCCAAGTCCATATATTCAAAACGTTGCGGGTCACGTCTTACTTTGCGATAAATCAATCGCAATCTTAAATAGAGAGAAACCCAGCGAAATTGTTTCCCAATCATCGCCGCAAAGTATCTCGGATAGAACAGCAGGGGATTCTCAAGCGGCAACCCCGAACGCCGACTGCGACGGAATTTCAGACGCAAGAATCCGCCTTCGAGCGGATGAATACGTTCGATGCCGATACAACCTTTGAACCACGTGATAAAAAACATCGTCTTGCCCGGACTCGTTCCCGTAGCGATAGCGCGGCGCAAGATAGTTTCAATGTGTTCGTCAGTGTAATAAGTTTCCCAAGCCGAGTGATAAGCCTGCTCCCATTCGTTTTTTGACATCGCGGGATGCCCGGTGACGGCGTGATTGAGATCGTATTTGTTCAAATCCGCATCCATCGCTACGCCCGCTTCATGCAAACGGCGATGATCTTCCGAACCCGGCAGAGGCGTTAAGTAGAAAAATTCGAGAAGGTCAACCGGCAACTCTTTTTTGATGATCTCAATATCGTGAGTGATTGATTCGGGCGTGTCATTAGGAAAGCCTAAAATGTAACCGCAATAAGTAACGATCCCGACCTTCTTCCACTCAAGCAGCATCTGGCGATAATCGGTGATTTTGTTCTGGCGTTTACTCGCGCCGATCAAACTATCGGGATTGATATTCTCCAATCCGATGAAAACTCTTTTCACTCCGGCGCGTTTCGACTTTTCGATAAAATTCGGCAGTTTGTGGCAGAGCGTATCAACCTGAATGATAAAGCTGATCTTCAGTTTCTCGACTTCGCGTAAGGATATGAGTTTGTCCAGAATCGCTTCCCAATCTTTATTGCGCGCGAAATTGTCGTCTGTGATGAAGAACGAGTGCAGACCTTGCGCGACGTTTGCGCGCACAATGCGCTCTATGTCTTCGGGCGAACGACGGCGAGATTTACGCCCTTGAACGTTGATGATGGTGCAGAACGAACACGTGAACGGACAGCCGCGCCCGGCGTCAAAACTCGTCGTCGCGCCTGCCGTCAGATGAATCCTTTCCGCCGGAAGCAAAGGCGTCGCCACGCCTTCGATATTCGGCAAGTCGTTCATGAAGTTGTAAACGGGCTGGAGTTTGTTCTCAAACGAATCGCGCAGCACCTGTGCGAGCCGACCTTCGGCTTCACCGGCAAAAAGTGAAACGCCCATGTCCAACGCTTTTTGCACATGCGAGTCAGTATCTTTCAGCATCGCCATTGTGCCGGAAACATGAAAGCCGCCGATGGCAACTCCAATCCCACGCTGGCGCAAAGGCGCGGCGATGTCGAGCGCGCGCGGAAACTGATTTGACTGCACGCCGACGAGCATCACCATGCCGTCATCGGCTTTTTCGATGAGAGAGGCGATTTTGGCGGGACTAATATGCGTATTGGTTTCGTCAAAGGCGTGAATCTCAAATTCAACGTCTTCGCCTAAAATCTTCTCCTCTGCACACTCCTGCGCGAGGCCATACAAAACCGCCAACGAATTGGAGGGAATCGCCGAACGAAACCACTGGATGACATAACCCTCGTCGTCATAATGCGACGGTTTGATGAGCACGAGGCAGAAACGCCGCTGTTGATTTTGTTTTGTCATTTGATCTTTTACGACTACAAATCTTAGTAGAATCTCCTGATACTTATCTCAAAAGAATCGAAACTTCAAATACGTATGTCACAAATCTTATCGTTCGGCTTAAATTAATCTTCTTTGTTAAATTCACTCACCGGCCATCTTCACGCAAGTAGTCGCCGGACTTACCTCCCGTTTTCCGCTCAAGTCGAACATCCGTGATCGTCATCCTTTTATCAATCGCTTTGCACATATCGTAAACGGTGAGCGCGGCGACGGAGGCGGCGGTGAGGGCTTCCATCTCGACGCCGGTTTGGGCGTTGGTCGCGGCTTCGGCTTCGATATAAACGCCCGCATCTTGCAGTTCAGCGCGCACTTCGATGTGTGTGAGCGGAAGCGGGTGGCAGAGCGGGATGAGATCGGCGGTGCGTTTGGCAGCCATGATTCCGGCGAGCCGCGCCGTTTCGATTGGATCGCCCTTGGGCGTGCGCGATTCACGGACGGCGGCGACAGCTTCAGGCGACATAAGCACGCGCGCAGAGGCGACGGCGCGTCGCGTAGTGACACCTTTCGCGCTTGTGTCAACCATCGCCACGCGCCCTTGTTCGTCGGTGTGTGAAAGCTTGTTCATAAACCTTTCTTTATAGCATGAACAATCAAAGTGTTTCCGCCGAGCAACACTTCATCGGATTGAAGTTCATCAGTCCAACGCTCGCGTCGTTTTTCGTCTGAAGTGAAGCGATTGATCAAACGAATGAGCGCAACGAACGGATAGTAGAGCCAGATGTTTGATTTCGGTTTGTCGCGGTAGAGGCATTGAACTTGGAAGCCGTATTCTTCAAGCGTGTAGCGAAGCTCTGTGTAAGCGATTGGATTAACGTGGAGCGCGATCTCCTCCATGTCGCCAAAATCCTTGCGCAAGTTTTCAAGGTAAGGCCGCGAGACGGGCTTGAAGTGTGATGTGTAACCGAAGAGCAACCACTTAAAACGTTCTTCGATGTTGAGAATGTTCGGCGTGCTGACGATGAGATGCCCATGCGGTTTTAAGATACGCTCGAATTCGCGGACGGCTTGCTGCGGATTCTCAATGTGTTCGACGCCTTCGAGACAAATCACGTAATCGAATTCTTCATCTTTATATGGCAGCACGCTTGAGAGATCGCCTTGTTTGATTTCTACGTTCTTCAAACGAAAAATCTGCGGGTAGAGATCGCAGCAATGAACATCAAAACCAAGTTGTTTGAGACGCGCGGCTAACGCGCCTTCGCCCGCCGGAACGTCTAACGTGCGCCCGCGCGGAAGCGCGTCGAGAATCCGCACGACCGTGTTATGAATCGCTTCGTGCGCAATCGGCGCGGCGTCTCGTTCAATCGAATTGATCTGTGTGGCGCTTGTTTCAGTGATCATCGAACATAGATTAACCCGGCAAAGATATGGTCTGCACAACAGTTCCCGCGTCGAGCATCTTCACACCTTGCGGCACGATGATCAACGCTGTGGTGCGTGCAAATGCCGCCAAGTCGGATGAGCCGCCCCACCGTAAGGGTTCGGCAAGCAGTCGCCCCTGCTCATCGGTGCGCAGTTGCGCGGGAAGATAACTCGTGCGCTCAACTGCTCCTTTCACTTCGCGCGCAAGCACAGCTTGTTCTTCCGCGAGCGCCGGACGCTGCGCGCCTTGCATCTGCCGAAGCGCGGTGCGCGCAAACAGATTGAAAGTAACGGAGACTGAAACGGGATTGCCCGGCAAGCCGAAGACGAGCATTCGTCCAAGCCGGGCAAATACAGTTGGCTTGCCCGGTCGCAAACTCACGCGCTCGAAGAAAATCTCCGCGTCGAGCGCGCCGAGCGCCGTTTTCGTAAAATCATATACGCCCATCGAGACGCCGCCGGAGATAACAAGGGCATCTGTGTCCTGTACGCTTTGTTGAATCATTCGTTGCAGCAAAGCCGGATCATCGGTTGCAAAGGGAAGACGATGAACACCCGCGCCAGCAAGTTCGGCATAGGCGGCGAGCGAGTATGTGTTTGAGTCGCGGATTTTATCTTGACCGGGTTGTTCTTCGACACCGACGAGTTCCGACCCCGTAGCTAAAACTGTAACGCGCGGGCGCGCGCCGACCGAGACCATCGCGAAGCCGAACGAAGCGAGCGCGGCCATCATCGCCGCGTTAATCGTTTCGCCACGATACAGCACAACCGAGCCGCGCGTGATTTCGCGCGCGCGCGGCGTGATGAATTGCCCGCGCGAAGTTGCGCGCTCGATCTCAACAAACTCTCCATCATTATGCTCGCGCGTTGCTTCTACTTGTTGCACGCTGTCTGCGCCTGCTGGCACGGGCGCGCCGGTCATAATGCGCACGGCCTCGCCCGCTTGCAGCGCTTCGCGCCAACCATTTCCGGCCGCTGCTTCGCCGACAACGCGCAGACGCACAGGCGCATTCTGCGTATCTGCCGCGCGCACGGCATAGCCATCCATTAGCGCGCGATCAAACGGCGGAAGATCAGAATCCGCGACAACGTCTTCGGCGAGCACGCGCCCACACGCCTCCGCCAATGGAATTTTCTCGGCGGGAAGCGTCGGCGTCTGTTCGCAGATGACGCGGATTGCTTCTTGCACGGAAAGCATTTTATAAATCTCGAAACAGAGATTCTTAATTCTAAAAGAAAAGCGGCTGCCTTGCACCTTAATGCCAGATGACTGCTTTAGTAAACGACGCAGACTCGGCGATGAAACTCAAACCCGCTTCTGCCTTCGACGCGACAAGCTGGAAAGCTTTTGCAAGAGATTCTAACGGCTTCGAGCTTTGCCGCTAATTCAGTCAGCAGTTCTCGATCTTAGCCGCATTTCAAAAAAGCCGGTCGAAGAAATTAATTCCGACTATTTTCATTCGCCCGTCCTCACGAATCATCGTGTTGCCTTCCGCGCGGTGATAAGCTTCATCATTGCCTACAATTTAAATATCAGGAATCTGCCAATTGATCTCCGGTTTACCGATCTTCTGCAACGCTTTATTGATCGCAGAAAACGGGCGGCTTCCGAAAAATCCGTTGTGAGCTGAGAGCGGCGAAGGATGTGCGGATTTGATAATGGTGTGGCGGTCGGTGTCAATCAGCTTGATCTTCTTTTGAGCATACGCTCCCCAGAGCACGAAGACGACTCCAGTCTCACGCTCGTTGACTCTGCTGATAACTGTATCGGTGAAGATTTCCCAGCCTTTGCCTTTGTGTGAGTTCGGCTCGCCCACGCGGACGGTGAGCACCGCGTTGAGCATCAAGATGCCTTGCTTCGCCCAAGGCACTAAGTAGCCGTTATTCGGCATGTGAAAGCCGACATCCTGTTGCAACTCTTTGTAGATGTTTCTCAATGAGGCAGGCGGCTTAATGCCGGGACGCACGGAAAAACATAAACCGTGAGCCTGACCTTCGCCCGGATACGGGTCTTGACCTAACAGAAGAACATTAACGCTTTTGTAAGGAGTTAATTTTAACGCCGCGAAGGTGTCAGCTTCTGGCGGGCACACGGCGTGAGACTGTTGCTCCTTTGCGAGAAAACGCTCCAACTCGCAGAAGTATGGCTTGTCTAATTCTTCAGCGAGCAGAGAATGCCAAGAGGAAGGAAGTTTGGGAAGCATAATTTTTTCGTTTGCTGATCTTTGTATCAGCTTTTTGTGAATGCCTCTGCCGCGCTGGTAACGAATTAACTCTGCCTTCTGAAAATCGCCAGCAACTTCGCCGACGCTTGCACGGCGCAAGCCGAAGAACGAATCCAACGTAGCTAAATATATTATGCACTGACTCACTCAATAAACTTGTATCTGTCGCCGACTTTATTGACAAGTTTGTTCCTTACCTTATTTCAAAAGTGAGCGTCGCCCACTTCGATTCATACTGGACATCCGCGTTCTGAAGTTTCTCCATGTGAATCATCTTCACATACCACTTGCCCGCGCCAGTTAAGCGAAAACGCGCGATGCCGCGTGCGTTGGTGCGCGCGCCAACTTCGCGTGACATGCGTCCTGCCTTAGACTCGAAACTCGCCAGCACAAATTGATTAACGAGCGGCTGACCATCCTGCGTGCAAAGCACCTCAAGCGTCTGCCCGACGCGCAAACTGTACGGATTCTGCTGCGGGATGATTTCGACTGCATAGCCGAGCGGCGTCCTGTAACTCTCCGTGCGCGTGTCGCCGACTTGGAAGATGGCGCGCACATGCTTCGAGTAACGCTCACGAACATCCTTGCCTAACTCACCGCTCTTTCGCCGAGCGGCAAGCGTATCGGGCAACCCGTCGTGCGCGAGATACTCGTTGAAGTCTTTGGCCTTCAAATCAATTTCGCGCGGTTTGGTTGAGACGCCTACAACGTAAGTGCCTGCTTCAGTTGTTTGTAGATCAAGCAGCGAGGTCGTCCCTTCATCACGCCAGTCAGCCAGCGCGGGATGAGTTGTGCCAGAGGAAGTTACAAGACTCACGTCGCGCATACGCTCGCGCGCTACCGCTCCCTCGCTCGCCCGGAAGCCTCCATTCAGCAGACGCACGGAGAGTTTCGAGTTTGGGCGAAGAAAGTAGGTGTCGAGTTTTAGGAAGAGATCGTGAGCGTTGACAGAGACAACCAAGCAGGCGAGCAGCAAACATAGGCTCAAAAACTTTCGCGGCATTGAGAACCACCTTTCAATTAAATTTGATTCAGAAACGATAAAGCCAGAAGTTCTAAGATTCTACTATGTCGCGCACTAATATATATACTCCGTAATCATATTCAGTCCGTTGTACGTTAACAAAATAATCAAACTTGCAGGGCTAGCTGTCTGATAACAAACAGCAGCTGTGTGCAAACAGACATCGTGTGTGCTCTCCTCAAATCGAAAATTAAAAAAGACTTATAAAACCATACAACTTGGGCATTCAAGGCAATTCAAAATTGCGGAACGGCGCTTGCAGTTAATATAAAAAGGAAGCAATGAGAGAAGCAGCGCAAATTGAGACGGAGAATGTTCGCAGCAGCAGTGGTGGTGGCGGCGTCTTCTACAAATGCCCTATCGGTGGCTTTGCTTCTCTACGTCCCGGCAATTGCCCGAAATGCAATGAATCTTTAACACCTGTGAGCACGTCATCTGTTTCCGCAACAAGCCGCGAAGAATCTCGTAAGCCGGGTGAAGATTAGATTAGCGTCTGACGACAGACACCGGATTGTTTGGCTTAACTAAAGGCAAAGGCTGCGTCATACGTAAGGAGATAATGATAAGTTTTTTAAGAGGAAAGAACGCATCGGTTTACACAGTCGTCGCGCTGTTAGCTGCGCTCGTGATGGCGAGCGCGACTGCTCTGGCGCACGGCGGCGAAGATCATGGTGAGAAACAAGCGCCAGCCGTTTCGACGGGAACGGGCATGGTTGCGCACACGGCGCGTGTCGGCGATCTGGAAATTGTTATCAAGCACACGCCCGTTGAGCCTGATAAAGAAACCGCTGCGCGTCTCTTTCTGACGCACTACGCCACGAATGAACCAATCGGCGGCGCGAAGCTCGTCATCGTTTTAGCGAGCGAGAGCGGCGTTCCCGTCGAAGTCGCTGCTACTGCTGCGGGCACAACGCCCGGCATGTACGAAGCGAAGCTGCCGCCTCTTCCGAAGGGACAGTACAAACTCGCCGCGCGTGTTGTGCATGACGGAAAAACCGAGACGGCTGAGTATGGAGTAATTGGAGTTGCGCCGCAGCCCGTCCAGTCAATCGGGAGTGTTGCGACGTGGGCGCGCACCGCGCTCATTATTCTTGCGGCGATCATCGGTCTCGGCCTAGGCGGTGCAATCATCTATCGCATGACGCTGGGGACGCGGCGCGAGCGGATCAAAAGGGAAACGGCGACCGCGTGATGAATTTCGTAACGTCAATAATGGCAGGCTGCTTTGCGAAGAGGGCTTCAACAACGAGCGCGGGCAAGGTTCGGGTAACCCGGCGGCGCTTGCTGAAGTTCCTAATCATCGCAACACTTGCGCTCAATGCTTCGGCGTCGTGGGCGCAAACGCCCGGCCAGACGCCGCGTCCCGTTACGTCCTCGCCGCCGCAACAACCTGTGCCGCTCGGCGGCAGAGAATCTAACGCTTCAGGTGCAGGACAGACGGCTGCGACAACGCTGCAACAGTCACGG
>JACDAW010000005.1 GCA_013695245.1 Pyrinomonadaceae bacterium
GTTGTTGATCGCGTCGCTGAAAAGGGCGCGTGCGCGTTTCTCGTCCTGCGACCAGAGCAGCGCGGCGGCGCGCGTTTGCAGCAACGCTTGGTTTTCTGGAAGTTTAAGCGACCCCGTGCCGCCGATCACTTCGTCTAAGAGCGCATAGGCTTTGCGTTCGAGTTGTTTGCGCGCTTCTTCATCGTTGCCGTTAGCTTTGTTGGCGCTCGTCGTCTCCGGCGCGGTTTGCGCGACGGCGGAAGACAGACTGAGCGTGAGGAGGACGGTGAGGAAGAATGATTTTCGCTTCGCGTTCATTTCCGATTGCTCCTTGAAAACGAAAGTGTTGACGTATTGAAACACGGAACACTACTCTAAAGGCAAGCGGATTTCGGTTTTAATCGTGAATATAACTTTGAAAAATAACTTACCCATCGGAATCTTTGATAGCGGCGTTGGCGGCTTAACTGTCTATCGCTCTTTGCACAAGCGTCTGCCGGACGAACGTTTCCTTTATCTCGGTGATACGGCGCGCGTCCCCTACGGCACGAAGTCGCTTTCGACGGTCGAGCGTTACGGAATAGAGAACGCGCGGTTTCTCGCCGCGCACGGCATCAAGATGCTTGTCGTTGCGTGCAACACAGCGTCGGCTTTGGCGTTGCCTGCGATTGAGCGCGCGGCGGGCGTGCCGACCGTTGGCGTTATCGAATCGGGCGCACGCGCGGCCGTCGAGCAAGCTAAGACAAAGATCGGCGTGATCGCAACGGAGGCCACCGTTAGAAGCGGCGCATATCGTCGCGCAATTGAGAGGCGCGCGCCGCACGTCAACATCATCGAACAAGCCTGCCCGCTTTTCGTCTCGCTCGCCGAAGAAGGTTACGCGGAAACGGAAGCAGCGCGTATAATTGCCAATGATTACTTGAAAGAATTGCGCGCGGCGCTCGTGGACGCGCTCGTGATCGGTTGCACGCACTATCCGGTGTTGCGCAAAGTGATTGAAGAAACAATCGGCGAAGGTGTAATGCTCATTGATTCCGGCGAAGCGGTGGCGGAAGATACAGCCGCCGCGCTTGAGACGCATGGACTTGGGCGCGCTCCTGACCGCGAAAACCTCGCGCGCCCGCGCCGTCTGTGCGATGATCTCGATCACTTCTACGTGACGGATTCGGCCGAGCGCTTTTCGCGCATTGCGGAGATGTTTCTGGGAAGCGCGCCGCGCCGCTTGGAAGCCGTCGAGGTTTGGGGACACGATCAACTCAACGCCGGGAGAAAAGAAAATTAACTTTACAAGTAAGGAATACGCGCGCACCGACAAGCGTCGCCCAGAAGAGTTGCGTCCCGTGCGCATCACGCCCGATTGGTTGCCGTATGCCGAAGGCTCGGCTCTGATAGAGATGGGCGAAACGCGCGTGGTCTGCGCCGCATCGCTCGAAGAGCGCGTGCCGCAATTTTTACGCGGGCACGGGCGCGGCTGGATCACGGCCGAATACGCGATGTTGCCGCGCGCCACTCTTCAACGCACCGCGCGCGAAGCGCGCCGCAACGGCCCCTCCGGGCGCACGCATGAAATTCAACGACTCATCGGACGAAGCTTGCGCGCCGTCGCCGACACTTCGCTGCTTGGCGAACGCACGATTACGATTGATTGCGATGTGTTGCAGGCGGACGGCGGCACGCGCACGGCTTCGATCACAGGGGCTTATGTCGCGCTCGCGCTCGCCTGTCGTCGCCTGCTGCGCGCGGGGAAAATCAACCGCTCGCCGCTTACCGATGAGGTTGCGGCCGTTAGCGTCGGCATCGTGTCCGGTATCGCGTTGCTTGATTTAAAATACGACGAAGATTCTAATGCCGAAGTTGATATGAACATCGTCTGCACGGGCGACAATCGTTTCATCGAACTGCAGGGAACGGCTGAAGGCGCGCCCTTTACGCGCGAGCATTTAGACGAATTGGTTAAGCTCGGCGAGGCGGGGGTCAAACAGATTTTCACACTACAACGGGAAGCCATCGCGCGCGCCTCAAGTTAATGAGGGAAGACGACAACGAGAAGTTTCATAGGCAACATTCCAGCCTTCTTAAGTCATCAGACGCAGTATGAATCAGTAGGCGCGCGGAAGCTAAAAGGCGCACGCCATTTAAATTGTTTTACGAAACATAAGGAGTTAATTTGATAAAGATGCGACGCTATATTTTCAGTTTTATGTGCGCATTGTTACTGCTGACGCTTAATTCTGTTGCCGGTGCGCAAACGCGGAGCTTTACCAGTCAAGCCGTTGATTACACGCTTGAACTTCCGAACGCAACGTGGCGCGCCGTCTCGCGCCCCGACAGCGTTCACCAGCATACGGAGTTCGTTTATGGAGATCGGGCGGACGGCTTGCTGCGCGTGCGCAAAGAAGTTGTTGACGCGAACACCGCGCTTTCTGCCCTTGCGCGCCGCGATCAGGATATGAAACTGCGTTTTCTTCCCGGTTACGTCGAAGGAAAACAGGAAAGCTTCGCCGGACGCCTGCCCGCAATCACCACATCTTACGAATATACGGCGGGCGGAAAACCGATGTCCGGGCGCGTCTATTACCTGCAGACAGACAACCGCACGATCTACGCTTTACACTTCACCGGCGCGCGCGACAAACTCAACCGCATCCGCAATCAGACGGACTCAATCGTGCGTAGCTTTCAACTAAAGTGATTCGCGTCAAAGAACGAATGATGTAAAATCAATAGCCGCTTCGGAAGTCTTAAGACTTTTGGAGCGGCTATAAAATTTTCCGCTGTCTCTTCACCGAATGGTAAAGAAAGCTAAGCTTGCTCCCGGCCTCGCAGTGGCGAAATCCGCGATTGACGGCAAAGGTTGTTTCGCCACCCGATTCTTCCCCGCGCGCCGCAAGATCGCCGAATACGCGGGCGAGTTAATCACGGTGCGCGAAGCCTTCGCCCGCGCAATGCGACGCGAGAAACATCGCATGTGCGCCATTGATGAACGCTGGAGTATTGACGGAAGCCGGGGCGGGAACGGCACGCACTACATCAATCATTCCTGCGAGCCAAACAGCTTTATGAGAATCGCGCGCGGCCGCATCATCTTCATGGCCTTGCGCGACATCCATCCCGGCGAAGAGATCACGATTGACTACGTTCAAACTTATCACTCGGACAAAAAACGTTGTCGCTGTGGCACGCCGACGTGTCGCTGGACGATAAACAAAAAATGAAGTTAGTCTTTTGTTTTATCAACGAAACTCTTCGTTAGAATCGGCGCAATCAAAGCTGCCGGGAATAGATAAGCCGAATATTCAAATAAAACCTTCACTTGAGTTGTCTCTGAAAAAAACAGAGACGCCATAAAGAGAACGAACGTAACGGCGCAAATTGAAGTCGGAATCAATAAACATTCGAGGTTTCTAATCTTTCCCAAGCTGAAGACAATCATAAAAACGCTCAGTGTCCACAACGCTAATCCGAATTTAAAATCCAATAAACTCTGCTTGGTAATGAAGAAAGCGTAGAGAAAGAAAATCGAACTGAAGTAAAGAAAGAATGCTCCGGGAAGAAAAATAAAAATCATTTTCAGCATTTTGACGAAAGCGTTTGACCTGTCGGTAGAAACAACTTCCGGTTCATCCTTCATTAAAGAGGTGTCGCTGGCATAAGCCAGTTCATTCCCACAGACATT
>JACDAW010000008.1 GCA_013695245.1 Pyrinomonadaceae bacterium
GTTTAAAACCATTGCGCTCAACCGCTTGGTAGGAATTAGTTATTTCCCGCTAAAACGCGGGGAGGTGGAATCCCTGCTTGAGCACGAAGACAAATGGCTGGCGGCGGCCGCGATGGTTTATTTAAGTCATGCCTTTGAATGTGAAGCGGTTGAAATCTTGCGGGCAGGACTTGAGAATCGCAATCCTGCGATGAGAGCACATGCGTGCACGGAAGCAGGCTTTAGAAACATCCGTCCGTTGAAGGAAAAAGTTGCGCTTCTGTTGAAAGATGATGACACCTATGTCGCTAACGCGGCTCAGATCGGATGCGAAATGTTCGACATCATATTCGGCGATAAGTGTTAAAATCACGCTTTGGTGAGGCGATTTGACGCAAAAGTGTTGACTGAGGAACGGTTTTTGCAGATTTTCAAGCAAACATTCTTCTGGCGATATGGGCGCAGCACGTGGCAATATGACGTGTTGTGCGTGTTGATCCTTGCCTTCATCTTTCTCACGCCAAAAAGCCTCTTTCAAGCCAGCGAACCCCGCCTTGACGCGGCGCATCGAAATACATCCTCTCCCGTTTGGCTGCTTGTTAACGGGCGAGATTCTTCCCCTGAACCGGACGCCAAAGAACTCGAACGACGGGTGCGAGAATTGATAGATCGCCCCGATGTGAAGATTCAAAACGTGCGCCGCGTGCAGGACAGGGAAGGCCGCACAGTCGCCTACGAGGTTGACATACGCTAGTCATTCCATATAATTACCCGGATTTTCTCGCGTTTTCTAAGCGAAAGTCTTTATTTATAAGTGAAGGAGTTAGTATGAAGAGATTTACTACGTTGAGCCTTATCGCCGTGCTCGCGGTAATCGCCACAACCGTAGTGTTCGTTCCGCGCACAACACACGCGCAGAGCGCAGGCATTGTTAGTTCGATTCTTAATCGCATGGATCGCAACCGGCGCGACCTTCGCACCTTGCGTTCCGGCATCATGATGGAGAAGTGCAATACGCAAATTGGCGATTGTGACCGATTCATGGGCGCAATGATCTACATGCCCGGAAAGGGACGCAACTCGAACGTTCGCATTGATTGGCAAAAGCCGCAGGTCGAAATGCTCGCCGTCGCTGACGGTAAGTACACTTTATTCCGCCCGCGCCTCAACATGGCTTATCAGGGCAGCGCCAACTCGAACCGCAACCGCGTCAGCAGCGTGCTCGGTTTCGGCTTAAACGTGACGCAACAGCAGTTGCGCACGCAGTTTGAACCCGTGCAGGTCGTCGGCGATGGAACATTGGATGGCGGCATTCACGTCGTACAGTTGCGCCTCACGCCGCGTGGCAATGCGGGTTACAAATACGCGGAGATTTGGGTGGACGATTCGGGAATGCCCGTGCAGACGAAGTGGGTTGAACGAAACGACGACTACACGACCGTACGCCTTTTCAACGTGCAGAAGAACGCCGGGATTTCTGCGGGCGACTTCCGCCTGCAACTCGGCGGCGACGTGAAGATCGTTCGCAGCTAACGCTTTTCATTTTCGGTTTAAGCAAACGAGTAAGGGTTCTGGCATCAAAGGTCGGAACCCTTACCTGTTTGTTTCAAGGTGTTTTTAACAAAGCTGTTGTGTTGCGCCTTGCCTTGCGCAGCGCATCTCGCTTAATCTCTCGCGTAAGGTTTACCTGAACGACTTTACGCCGTGCGCTTTTCGCATTTGTTGCGGCGCATTGAATCGAACGGCTTGATGAAGAAGAATAAATTTATCGAACTCAAACTGCGCGAAGCCGCATTCATCCTGCGCGGCCTCGCTTCGACGAAGCATCCCGTGCTCGCGCATGTGATCCCGATGCGCCGTTGCAATCTCGCCTGCGCTTACTGCAACGAGTACGACAATTTCTCTTCGCCCGTGCCCGTCGAAGAGATGAAGCGCCGCTTGGATAAGCTCGCTGACCTTGGCACTTCGATCATCACCATCTCCGGCGGCGAGCCGATGATGCACCCGCAAATCTTCGACATCGTGCGCCACATCCGCGCGCGCCACATGATCGCCGGACTCATCTCCAACGGCTTCTACATGAAGCCAGAAAGCATCCGTAAACTCAACGACGCCGGACTTCAGTATTTACAGATCAGTATTGATAACGTCGAACCCGACGAAGTGTCGAAAAAAAGTTTAAGGCTACTCGATAAAAAACTTCGCCACTTGGCCGAACACGCCGAGTTTCAAGTCAACATCAATTCAGTCGTCGGTGGCGGCACCAAGAACCCGGAAGACGCTCTGACGGTTGCGCGCCGCGCCATCGAACTCGGCTTCTCAAACACGGTTGGCGTCATCCACGACGATTCAGGAATCTTAAAACCCTTGGGCGAAAGAGAGAGCGCGGTTTACGAAGAGATCAAGGGGCTGAACAAAAAAGAGTACGCGCGGCTGGGATGGTTTCAAGATAACCTCGCCGCAGGCAAAGCGAACGACTGGCGCTGCCGTGCAGGTGCGCGCTACCTCTACATCTGCGAAGAAGGATTGGTTCACTACTGCTCGCAGCAACGCGGCTATCCCGGCATCCCGCTCGCCGAATACACGATGAAAGATTTCGAGCGCGAATACAACACCGAGAAATGGTGCGCGCCCTTCTGCACCGTCGCCTGCGTCCACAAAGTCGGAATTTTAGACAACTGGCGCGACCCGCAGAAACCCGCAGGCGCGGAAGAAATAGTGCGACGAAGCGAAAAGGAAGCGGTCGGCGAGATGGTAAGTGTCGAATAGTTTTGGTACTTTACATCTGATTTAGATAGACAAACTCATTAGGAACAATCTTAT
>JACDAW010000027.1 GCA_013695245.1 Pyrinomonadaceae bacterium
TCGGTAAGTATCACCCGCACGGCGACACGGCTGTTTACGATACCATCGTGCGCATGGCGCAGGATTTTTCGATGCGTTACCCGATTGTTGACGGGCAGGGAAACTTCGGCAGTGTTGACGGCGACTCTGCGGCCGCAATGCGTTACACGGAAGTGCGCATGACGCGGCTTACGAACGAAGTGCTCGCCGACATCGAGAAAGAGACGGTTGATTTCCGTCCCAACTATGACGAAAGTTTGAGCGAGCCGATGGTGATGCCGACGCGCGTGCCGAACCTTTTAGTTAACGGCTCGGACGGGATCGCCGTCGGTATGGCGACGAAGATTCCGCCGCATAACTTGACCGAGATCGTTGACGCGACGATTGCGCTCATCAAGAAGCCTACGATCAAACTCGAAGAGATGTTAAAGCTTGTGCCGGGGCCGGATTTCCCGACTGGCGGCTTCATCTACGGGCGCGAAGGAATCAAGCAGGCTTACACGACCGGAAGAGGCGTGATACAGATGCGCGCGCGCGCCGGGATTGATCGCATCGGGCGCGGGGCGACGGAGCGCGATGCGATTGTGATCACCGAGATTCCGTTCCAACTCAACAAGGCGCGCCTCATCGAGCGCATTGCCGAACTCGTTAATGAAAAGAAGATTGAAGGCATTGCCGATCTGCGCGACGAATCGAATCGTCAGGGAATGCGTATCGTCGTTGAACTCAAGCGCGACGCCATGCCGCAGATCGTCCTTAACAAACTTTATAAACTGACGCCGATGCAATCGTCGTTCGGCGTAATCAACTTGGCGATTGTCGAAGGACAGCCGCGTGTGTTGAATATCAAACAGATGCTTGAAGCGTTTGTTGATTTCCGGCGCGAAGTCGTGCGACGTCGCACCGAGTATGAGCTGCGCAAGGCGCGTGCCCGCGCTCATATCCTTGAAGGTTTGAATAAAGCGATTGATGCGCTCGACTACATTGTGCCGCTGATACGCAACGCAAGTTCTGTTGATCAGGCGCGCGCGTGGTTGACGGGCAACTTTGAGGAGATGAATAGCGCGAAAGCTTGGAAGGGCGTGCCATCCGATCTTACGCTCGCCGGATTTATTACAAAGCTTCAGAAAATCATCGGGCAAATTCAGTTTTCAGAGTTGCAGGCGCAGGCGATTTTAGATTTGCAACTGCGTCGTCTTTCCGCGCTTGAACGTCAGAAGATTCTCGACGAGTACGAGGGCATCATCCGTCTGATCGCCGAGTTGGAGGAAATTCTTGCGAGCGAGGCGGCGCTGAGGCGCGTGATCGTCAAAGAGTTGGAGGACGTAAGAAAGGATTTCGGCGATAAGCGTCGTACCGAGATCATTGATGAGGGAATCGATCTTTCAATCGAAGATTTGATCGCCGACGAAGACGTGGCGATCACCGTGACGAATTCCGGCTACATCAAGCGCACACCCGTTACCGCCTACGCCCGGCAGGGGCGCGGCGGCAAAGGCAAATTCGGCGCAGGGACGGGTAAGAGCAGCGATTTCGTTGAACATCTCTTCATCGCTTCGACGCACTCTTATCTAATGATCCTCACTGATGACGGTCAGGTTCATAAAATTAAGGTTCACGAACTCCCGGATGCCGACCGCGCGTCGCGCGGCAAAGCGGTCGTTAATCTTGTCAACATTCCGTCGAACCGCAAACTCGCAGGCGTGCTGCCGGTGCGCGATTTCGCGGATGATCGATATGTTGTAATGGTTACACGCAAAGGCGTGATCAAGAAGACGGCGCTCTCGGATTTTAAGAACATTAACGTGCGCGGCATCAACGCGATTAACGTTGATGAGGGCGACGAACTCTTGGACGTGATCTTGACCGACGGCAAAAAGCAAATCCTGATCGCAACCCACGATGGCATTGCGATTCGCTTCAATGAAGAGGATGCGCGCCCGATGGGACGCGCCGCGAGAGGAACGCGCGGCATGACCTTGCGCGAGGGCGATTTCGTCGTCGGCGTCTCGGCGGTCGCGCCCGACGGTGGACAGCGTATGCTCTCGATCTCCGAACTCGGCTACGGCAAGCAAACGAAGATCGGCGATTATCGCCTTCAATCGCGCGGCGGTCGCGGCGTGATTAACATGAAGACGACAGCGAAGACGGGAAAGGTTGTTGCAGTCTTTCCGGTCGAAGATGATTCGGAAGTGATGATCATTACTCAGCAAGCGAAACTGATTCGCATCGAAGCGAGCGAGATACGCAAGACGGGCAGAAGCGCTTCGGGCGTCCGACTTATCAAGACGGACGACGGCGACCGCGTCACTAGCGCGTCCTTGCTTGAACCTGCCGTAGAGGTGGAAGACGGCGCGGAGGTGCTGCTCGCCGAGCAAGTTTCTTAGCGAGGTATTACGAATCAATAAGCAACCGAAGATGCCACGCTGAACAAATGTTCAGCGTGGCATCTTCGCTTTAAGCACATATTAGTTGCCACGAGGCTTACAAAGCATTATGCTTGAATCTGCTTGCCACAGCCTCACGCTGGAAGAAAAGATGCAAGGAAAACAATCAATTCTTTATCTCGACGACGAAGCGGTGTGCCTCACTGTGTTCGCGGAGATGTTCAGGGATAGTTACGATGTGCGCACCGCCACAAATCTTTCGGACGCGCGCCGGATGCTTATGGAACAACCGGCCGACATCGTGATCAGCGATCAACGAATGCCGGATATTGACGGCACGGAATTCTTACGCGAAATTTCAGAACTTTACCCGACGAGTTTCCGCGTGCTGCTGACGGGCAGCGTGACTGTCGGCGGGATGCTCAGCGAAATCGGGGCAGGCATCGTAAATCTTTTTATCGCCAAGCCATGGACAAAAGACGACATTGGGCAAATGCTTGAGCGCGCCGCAGCATCTCTGCGATCTCCCGACACATCTTCCGCGTAAGTCAACTATTCTCTTTGTCGGCGTCGCCTTCCACCCACACTTCGCCGTCTTCGTAAAACTCTTTTTTCCAAATAGGGACGGTGCGCTTGAGTTCGCGGATCGCCCATTCACACGCTTCAAACGCCGCGTGACGATGCGGCGCGCTCACCGAAACACAGACGCTCGTTTCGCCAATCTCTAAACGCCCCGTGCGATGCACAATGCCGATGTGTGCGATCTCAAATCGCCTCCGCGCCTCCACGCCCAAACGCTGCATCTCGCTTACCGCCATCGCTTCGTATGCTTCATAGACGAGATAAAGCGTGCGCCGTCCCCTTGTCCATTCGCGCACGTAACCATCGAGCGTGACGGTTGCGCCCGCTTGTGAAGGAACGATGCGCCGCGCTGTTGCGCCAACGTCAATGGGCGTGGCTGTGAGTTCAAAAAAATCTTGGCTCTGTATTGTTTCGCGGTCGTTTGTCGCATTCGCGCTCGTGCTGCCGCCGCTGACGGGCGGGAAGATCGCAATCTCATCTCCCGCGCGTATTTCGGCGTCCGCCGTTTTGTATTCTTCATTAACGGCGACGAGCAGCGAGCGACCGAACCGCCGGAGTTGTGGGAACGACTCAAGCGCCGCTTCAAAAACGGTCGTGACTGTGGCAGGCGCAGCCAATTCGAGCGTGCTTTCGTCAGCGCCGACTTCTTCGCGCGCCGCGCCGAAGAAAAGCACATGCACCTTTAAACTAATCTCGCCCGTGTGCTCTTCTGCTGTGGCATCCGACTTAGACATCTTTTTTATTCAATATCAACTTTTCGGCTCGCATGTCCGTTTGACTTTGCAACGGCGTGAACGCGCGCACGCTCCTCATAGCTTGTGGCGGCTTGGTCGAGCAACGCGCTGACGCGCGTTAAACGCTCAATGGTTGAGCGAGTTTCGAGTAGTTCTTGTTTAACTTCAATGTCCAACTCCATCGCCGACGCGATCAAAAACGAGAGTCGCTCCGGGTCTGAATCCGGCAGATCGGGAAGCGCGGCGCGCTCGTCGTTGATGGTTCGCATTGCGCGGGCAATGCGAACAAAAAGATCGGAGACATGACGGGCGAGTTTTTCAAGCGCGCGAGCATCTTCCGCGTCATCCTCAAAGAACGCGGGGCGGCAGACGAGGTAAGGCTCGCCCGCGTCCAAATACTCTTCAATGCGGTAACGAATAAGTCCGGCGGTGAGAATGTTTGAGCGTCCGTCGTCGAGCGTTTGCACTTCGGCGACTTCCGCCACGCAGCCGATTTGACCTAACGCCGGGCGATCAGTTTCAGCTTCGCTCACGTCGAAATAAACCATGCCGAGTAATTTGTTGCCTGCCTGCACGTCTGCAAGCATCCGGCGATAGCGCGGCTCAAAGACGTGAAGCGGCAACGGCGCGCCGGGATACAACACGACGGGCAAAGGGAAAAGCGGCAACTCGCGCACGCCGCGCACTCGATCAAAAGCTTCGCTCATAATTTTGTAAGAGGAATCAGAAGCCAGAACTTAGAAGTCAGAATAAAACGCCTTCTGCTCTGGCTTCTAATTCCTGAGTTCTGACTCCTTCGCTCTTTGCTGTGGCATTGCGTTCGATGGCTTGCGCAGCGCGTTGTGTGATCGCTTCGTTCTCCGCGACGTTTGTTTCTTCTGCTGACTTTTGATCCTCACCCTCGTTAAGTCTTTGCTCGATCATTTCCAGAATCTTCACCGGGTCTTCGTCTTCCAGCGCGAGTTGCTTGGCTTTAAGGACGAGCGCGGCCACATCGGCCGCGCGATCACGAAAGCGCGCGTCGCGCGCGATTAAATCTTCAACGATGCGCCGCTCGCGCTCGTACCGCGAAGCATTCGCGTCCAGCCCAACGGCAACGGCGTATTCAACGGGCACGCTCTGGTTGCGCACCAGAACGTGGAGCGCGCCCGTGTGCTCCTGTGCGTCGTCGCGCATCTGATTGATGTCGAGCAGCGAGCTTTTAAAGCCGAGTTGCCCACGCAAACTGATCTCGATAATCGGTGCGGGCGCATCTGAGTTTTCGTTGTGCGTCCGCGCCATGCGGCGCACGGTATCCGCCACGCCTTCGGCCACAGTGTCGGCGTCGGCGAGTCCTGAAACGTCGAAGTAAAGCCGCTGAAAAGGGCGCTGCACGTGATCGCGCAGGTGTTCGACTTTCACCTCCCGTTCGCCATTCATCTCCTCAACTTCGACAAGATAGACGCCGCGCTCCTCGCGGTATTCATCAATCGAGCAGGCTTCGAGCGAGCCGGGATTAAATGCCCAACCATCCAACTCGAAACGCTTGTGAGTATGGCCGAGCGCCACATAGTCCACGCACTCGCGCAACTCCTTCAACTTCGCAATCGAGAGCGCAGGCAACGGACGATTGAGTTGCCCTTCAACTTCGGTGTGCAGCATCAGGATGTTAAAGCGCGTCGGGTCGCGCTGCTCTCTGATCGCTTCGGCGAGCGGCGGGAGCGCGTGATTCGTCGTCATGCCATACCAGTGTGAGCCGAAGATGCGCGCCGAAGCGATGTCAATGTATGAGCCGGATCGATCCGTTTCGCTCCATGCGGTGAGCTTGATGCGCCCGTCTTCGGCGTGCTGTGGCTCCAATAATTTTATCAAGCCCCACTGCGAGAGCGAGCGCAGCCAACTGAAGTCCGTAATCGCATCGTGCTGATCGTGATTGCCTTCAATCGCAATCGCCGGAATGCGGGCCTCCTGCAACATCTGCAAGCCTGCCCAAGCGTGATTCATCGCCTGCGGATCGGGCTTGCGCGAATTGAAAAAGTCTCCGGCGATCAAAACAAAATCCACCTCGTTTCCAATCGCGTGACGCGCAAGCACGTCTTGCCATGCGCGGAAGAAATCCTTCGGACGCTCTTCCAGATTGTAGCGTCGGCAACCGAGATGCACGTCAGCCATGTGAAGAAATTTCATAAAGTGTGCGTGGCAGAAATTCGTTTGACGTTAAGCTTAAAACAGCACAACTGAAATCCTATGTCTTGAACCTATTATACGCTACAGCAGCATGCAGAAGCTAAACCTCCATAGAATGAAAACAGGCAATCGGGTATTTACAAACGACGGATCAGCTTTTGGATCAGTGCTTAATCAAACGAGCGTAATGGAAGCCTTTGCGACTCTGGGCGAGAGTCAGTTTTGGATGCAAAGGCTTCTTGGTTTCCGCGCGAGCGTCCAAGGGGGTTGTCCGCAAGCGGCGCGGAGTCGCTAATTAACTTCGCGCTAAAGGCAGGAGCGAAGCCATACTGTTTCACAATAAGACGGACGTTGCGCACATAGGTTTTTTGCCGTAGAAGTTTTCTCACACACGCGCCCGTCCGAATTCGCGCAGAAGCGGCGCGAGACGTTCGATAACGGCGGAGTGTGCCGCGCCGTTTGTCGCAACTAATCCGTTATGATTTTGAATGTCCGGCGTATTGTAGCGGTAAGGGAAGCCGAAGAGATCGGTGAATTGGCCGCCCGCTTCTCTCAAGATCGCTTCCGGCGCGCAGGTGTCCCACTGCCGCGTGCGCGGAGAAAGATGAATGTAGAGGTCGCATCCTTGCGCGACAATTAGCCCGACTTTTACGCCGACCGAACCGCGCCGCACTTCGCTGGCGAGTCCAAGCGTCTGCACAACTTTGTCCATGCGCGGGCTGCGATGCGAGCGGCTCGCCGCCAAACGCAAACGCGCGAAATCGTTTTCATCAGTTGCGCGCAGACGCTTCGGCTCCTGTCCCTCCTCGCTTACCATCCACGCGCCCGCCCCGCGCGCCGCCCATTGTAAAACTCCGAACGCAGGTTGATAGACAACGCCGAGTGCGCATTCGCCGTCAATTGCCAAACCGATCTGCACGGCGAAGTCTCCGTTACCCGCGATGAAGCCGCTTGTGCCGTCAAGCGGATCAATGATCCACACGCGCCGCTTCGTCAAACGTCTTTCCGTGTCGGCTGATTCTTCTGAGAGCAACCCGTCGTCTGGAAAAGCTTCGCGCAATCCGCGCACGATAACGTCGTTCGCTGCGTAATCCGCTTCTGTAACGGGTTCATCAACGTTCGCTTTGTGTTCGACGTGAAGCTTCGTGCCGTAGTAAGCAAGCGCCGCCGCTCCGGCCGCGTGCGCCAACTCTTTTGCGACGCGAAGCTCAGGCTCATAAACGTTACCGTTTGATTCTTCCTTCAACGCAAACCTCAAATTCTTTTCGAGTCAGTGTTGAAGAATTAAATCACACTCGCGGGCATTCCTCTAAACCATGTTTGTAGAAACTAATTACTAAAAGGTTAATGCTGTACGAAAGGTGAAGAAGCCAGATTTAAGAATTGATAAAAAGGAACGCGCACGTCTTGTTAAAGATCGTGCGCGTTTTAATTGATTGTTTGTAGTTACTTGGTCGAACTAACAACCGCAGCTACGACGTGCGCGTGTGCGTGAACGTGTGCGGTTGCTGGTGTAGTAACGGCGCGCCGGAGCGTAGTAACTGCCGTTATTGTAAGCGTAACGCGGCTGGTTGTAGGCGTAACGCGGTTGACGATTGCGGTTTGTAAGCAAATAGCCTGCGGCCGTTCCGCCGCCGCCGAGCGCCGCGCCGATAAGCGCGCCGCGCTTGCCGCCGACGAGCGCACCGATTCCAGCGCCAATGCCTGTGCCTGCGCCGATAGTGGCAATCGGTTGACCGTAGCGACCCAAGCGACGACGATCACGCCTGTTCTTTAACAGCCAAGCGGCCGTTGCGCCGCCGCCGCCGAGAAGCGCGCCCGCACCCGCGC
>JACDAW010000032.1 GCA_013695245.1 Pyrinomonadaceae bacterium
CGTCGGGCGCAACATTCTGCTTAACAACGAACCGTACACGGTCGTCGGCGTGATGCCGGGGGACTTTCAGTTTGAAGTGCCGGATATGGGTCTGTGGGTGCCGATTGCGCTTACGCCCGAACAACTGGCAAATCGCGGCTGGCACTATCTCGAAGTAGTTGCGCGACTGAAGCCGGGCGTCACGACGGCGCAGGCGAACGCCGACATACAAACCATTACGCACCGCATTGCCGCCGCCTATCCTGACGACGCGGAAGGCATGAGTGCCACGGTCATACCTTTACACGAACATCTGTCCGGTGATGTGCGTCGCCCGTTGACGATGCTGCTCGTCGCGGTTCTGTTCGTGTTGCTCATCGCGTGCGCGAACATCGCGGGCGTGCTGTTGTCGCGCGCGGCAGCGCGCGGGCGTGAGATCGCCGTGCGCTCGGCGCTCGGCGCGAGTCGCTGGCGCATCGTGCGGCAATTGTTGACGGAGAGCATACTGCTCGGCGTGGCGGGCGGTGTCTTGGGGTTGCTGCTGGCGTTTTGGGCATTCGCGTTTCTGCAACAACTGATCCCGGCTGGCTTGCGCACTTCGGCCACGTTACAACTTGATCTGCCGATGCTCGGATTTACGCTTGCGGTTTCGGTCTTGGCGGGCGTGATCTTCGGGCTGGCTCCGGCGCTGGCGGCGACCAAAACCGATCTGAATGAGTGGCTCAAGCAAGGTAGCGGGCGCACGAGTTTTGGTGGGTCGCAGCGTTGGCTGCGCAGTACGTTCGTCGTCGCCGAAGTTGCGCTCTCGCTCATGCTGCTGGTGGGCGCGGGGCTGTTGATTCAGACGTTATACAAACTGCGCGGACAGTATGCAGACTTACGACCGGAGAGCGTGTTGACGGTGCGGACGCAGTTGGTCGGCGATAAGTATCGTGAACATGAGAAGCGCGTGGCTTTCTACGATCAAGTGTTGGCGCGCGTCGCGCATCTGCCGGGCGTGGTATCTGCGGGTTACACGACCGCCGTGCCGCTCGTCTGGAAGGGTGGGGCGAACGGACTCACGCTCGAAGGTCGGCAGGCAGAGCCGAACATAAGCTGGAACGCGAATCATCGCCAAGTCAGTCCCGATTATTTCATGACTATCGGCATCGCATTGCGCGCTGGACGGGAATTCAATGAGGGAGATAACGAGCGCGCCATGCCGGTCGCCATTATCAACGAGATGATGGCGCGGGCATACTGGCCGGGCGAGAGTTCCATTGGCAGACAATTCAAAGTGAACCGCTCTCCGACGCAGAGTTCGGAGAACCCGTGGCTGACGATTGTCGGCGTGGTCGCAGACGTGCGGCAGATGGGCGCGGACGCGCCGGTTAAAGCCGAAATGTATGTTCCCTACAGGCAAGCGCCGATGTACGCCTTCTACGCCCCGCGCGATCTGGTCATCCGCACGGCGGTCGAACCGGCGGGACTCGTGGCCGCCGTGCGGCAGTCTGTACACGAAGTTGATCCTTATCAACCCCTCGCCAACGTCCGCACGATGAGCGAGGTGCTGAGCCGCGAGACGAACCAACGTCGGTTGGGGATGATCCTGCTGACGACATTTGCCGGGCTTGCGTTGTTGCTCTCGGCACTTGGCATCTACGGCGTGCTCGCTTATTTCGTCGTGCAACACACGCCGGAGATCGGTGTCCGCCTCGCACTCGGCGCGCAGACGGGCGACGTGCTGCGCATGGTTATTGGCAAAGGCATGAGGCTGGCGTTGCTTGGTGTAAGCATCGGACTCGCAGGCGCGTTCGCGCTCACGCGTCTGCTCCAAAGCATGCTATTTGGAGTTAAGGCGACCGACCCGCTGACGTTCGGATTGATCGCGTTGTTGCTAACGCTCGTCGCACTCATGGCATGTTACATCCCGGCGCGACGCGCGACGCGCGTTGACCCGCTGATCGCCCTGAAGTACGAGTAGCGTGCTTTTGCTCTCAACAGTATTTTTTATCTCACTCGAACAATTGAGTTTTTAGAACATTAAGGGGAAGAACAATCTTGCCGCATTAAGACTGCGGAAGGTTCGATTGTCTCTATAGGTGAAATCGCGCGAAGGCGAAGCAAAGATAAGGGGTAGAGCCATGTACGTACTTGGTCGCTTTCTACTAGCAAGCGTTCTCGTTCTCATATTCATATCACCGGCGGTTAGGGTATCAACCGCCCAGTCTAATTCGGCGCGGGCGCTTGCCGGACTGTGGGAAGCGAAACATCGTTTCGGTCCCGACATTCGCGGGACTCTGCTTATCAAGCAACGCAACAGCGGATGGTGGGCTGAGATCGCGGGAAAGATCGCGCAAGCGAAGTTGGACGGCGACGCAATTACGTTCGAGCTATCGGATGGGAAGAATGCTTTTCAGGGAAAGTTTGAAGCGCGTCGCACGAAGATCGTCGGGCACTGGATTCAACCGAGAACGCTTGAGGGCGGAACGCCATACGCTTCGCCAGTGACGCTCACGAAATATGGGCGCGACGTGTGGCGTGGAAATGTCTCGCCGCTTGATAGCACGATGACTTTATATCTCATGGTCAAAGCGAGGAATGATAATTCGGTTGGCGCGTTTCTCAAAAATCCCGAACGCAACATCGGCGTCAATCAATACCGAGTGGATCACATCGAGCTTGAGGGAGAATCAGTAAAACTCGTCGCGGCAAATGCGGGGACTGAAAAAGGGCGCGTGCTGGCAGAAGGCAGCTACGATGCTGAGCGGGAAACAATGTCAATCTATTTCCCATATCGCGGCGGCACGTTCGATTTTAGGCGCGTGGCGGCTAATGAGACGAGCGACTTTTACCCGCACGGTCGTCCAACCGGAACTTACCGTTATGCACCACCAACTGCTTTCGACGACGGATGGCAAACCGCTTCGCTTGAAGATGTGGGAATCTCGCGCGCAGGCGTTGAGAAATTCATCCAGATGATTATTGATACGCCGATAGACTCCATTCATGCCCACGAAATTCATGGCGTACTGATTGCGCGACACGGCAAGCTGGTTCTGGAAGAGTATTTTCACGGCGAGAACCGTGACAAACCACATGACACGCGCTCTGCGGCGAAAAGCTTGACCGCGACACTGGTGGGCGCAGCAATTCACGCGGGCGTGCCACTGGAAGTATCCAGCCCTGTCTATCGTGTGATGAACGGTGGAACATTTCCGCCTAACTTAGAGCCGCGCAAAAAAGCTCTGACGGTTGAGCATTTATTGACTATGTCTTCGGGACTAGACTGCGATGATAACGACGACAATTCGCCGGGTCGTGAAAACTTTATGACGGATGAGAGCGAGGAGCCAGACTATTACAAGTTCATGATGAACTTGAAGATGATCCGGGAGCCGGGAGAAAGGGCGGTCTATTGCAGCGGCATTGCCAATCTGCTGGGTGGCGTTCTCAAACGCGCCTCTGGCAAACCGCTGCCGGTGCTGTTTCATGAACTGATAGCCGAGCCACTCGAAATCAAACGGTATTACTTGAACCTGACGCCGACGGGCGACGCCTTCATGGGCGGTGGCGTTCGTTTACTGCTGCGCGATTTTATGAAACTCGGTCAGTTACACGTAAACGGTGGGACGTGGAACAATCGTCGAATTTTGACTGAGGAATGGGTGCGCCGCGCCACGTCGCCTTTGTATGAAGTCAAGGATTACAAACCCCTCAAACCTTATACATTTCTTAAGTACGGCTATCTATGGTGGGTGATTGAGTATCCTTACAAAGGGCGCACCGTCCGCGCTTTTTACGCTGGCGGCAATGGTGGACAGACCGTAATGGGAATTCCCGAACTTGATTTAGTGATAGCGATCTACGCGGGCAACTACGCCGATTCACCCTCCGGTCAAATCACGCAGGGCTATGTTCCAAAATACATTCTGCCGGCAGTGAAGGAAGGACGCTGATGCGTCCGTAAACGATATCTTCTTTACCTCTCAGGGCGGCTTAAATAAGCAACTTACATGGCAACGTGCTTTCCATTTACGCACGAAGCGACGTTGACGGACAATGCGGTCGCCATGACTCGCCGGTTGTGAAATGACGGTGAACTCCGGCCGCTTGTTCAGAGTCGTTCCGTATTTGATGTGGCGTTAATTGAAAGTCGCTGGAAGTTCCAACTCCTGAGACCAAATAAAGCGGCTCCGAGACAAAACCAAAAATCCCACAAAAACAACGGGTTCGCTATATCCTCTCCGGTAATTCCCAGATACGCAATTTTAATAACACCTGCAATGCCTCGCAACGCCAGAACTATCGCCGTAGTCCAGCCGACAAAGATTAAAAACCGGATGGGCAATCGCTGTCCCCATTGCTGTGTTAAAGCCAATGCTAAAAGCACGGCGACCGCGCATATTCCGGCAACGATCAGGTCATACACTAAGAACCATGTCTTCTGAAATGCTTCTCGCGCTTTCTCAGCAGGCAGTCCGACGTACCAGCCCGCCGCCCAAACGACGTGCAGCAACGCGAATATCAATGCCCAGAGCGCCGCGCCGTATCCTGTAGCCATCCCGACGGCAACTTTTGTTTTGCCCCCTCTTTTCATAAATACCGCTCTCGGATAATGATATGACGCAACTAATGAAGCGGTGATATGACAAGCCAACGTTCTGATCGTCGCGCTGTGAAAAGTTGACTCACCAATTCACTTTCTCATTAGCGATTCTTCGGGAAGTCAATTAAATAAAGCAATCTTCTTTGAAGGCATTTTTCAGAGCCGGGTAGGTTCGCAGTTTGTTCGGAGAAATTTCTTCGGAGATAAAACCGGTGTGGTTGTCCGGTCTTAAAAGCAGCGCGAAAGATTCGTTCACACCAAACGTTTCGGCGACTCGCGGGTAGAGCGGGAAAATCTGACAATCAAGTTGCTCGCCGCCTTCGTTTTCAATCTGCGCTTTTAACTTTTGGAAATCGCTTTGCCCGTCGGAGAAGATCAGGAAATGGAATTTCGGTTCGCGTAAAAATTCGTAAACGCTTGTGCCTCCGACAAGAAAATAAGGCATCCGGTCGCCGGCTTTGACTTTGAAATTTTCATCTCCTTGATGCACGCTGAGCGCGCTATGACGGTAGTTGATGCCGGTTTGCGAGACGATGGGGAAAATCGTTTCTTTGACCATATCGAGCCGCAGCGCATATTGCGCGACGAACGGAAAAACGTGTGTCCGTATGAAATTTGTCAAGAAGTCGTCGTTTGTTCCGAGTTCAAACATTCGGTCGGTTGTTGCAAGAAGCCTCTTGGCGTTTTCAAGCCGTTCCGTGTTGTAAGTGTCGAGCAGTGATTCTTCCGCTTTCCCTTTCAAAACAAGCGCCAATTTCCAAGCCAGATTGTAAGCGTCCCCGATGCCGGTGTTCATTCCCTGCCCGCCCGCCGGAGTGTGTACGTGCGCCGCGTCGCCTGCAAGAAAACAAAGACGGTCGCGGAATTTATCAACGCGCCGCGAGTGGACGCGATAGACGGAAAACCATTTCACGTTCGTTATATCAAGCGGCATCTGGGTTTCACTGCGAATTTTATTTTCGACCTCATCGTAATCAATTTCGTTTTCTTCGCGCCTCGCTTCTTCAGGCAGATTACCGACGATGCGCCATCTGTTTTCTCCTTGCATCGGGAAAAACGCGACGAACGAATCTGCGCCGAACGTGACATAAATCCCATCGTGGCTTTCGGAAAACGTCATCTCGACATCGGCGACGTAGAAAAGCGCGTCAATCGTATTTCCTTCAAACGTGAAATCAAGCTTGTGCCGCACCGCGCTTTTTGCGCCGTCGCAGCCGATGAGATATTTCGCCGTAATCACTCGCATCTCGCCGCTCGCGTTTTTAATTGTCGCCGTGACTTTTTCATCTGTTTGCGCAACCGATTCGAGCGCGGTTTGCCACAAAACCTTCTTGCCGTTTCTCTGCACATAATCGTAAAGAAGCTGTTCATTTTTGCTTTGTTCCAGAAGAAGCGCGAACGGAAACGGGCTTAAGTTTTTGCCGATGTTTGATAAATCAAGAGTGCCGCGAATCGTGCCGCCCGTGATAACGTTTACCCGTTTGGCAATCGCGCCTTCGGCGACGGCTCGTTCGGCAAGACCAAGTTGCTCATAAATCTCTAGCGTGCGGGCTTGAACGGCGATTGCTTTCGACAAATCGGTGATGCTTGCCTTCGCATCAAAAATCACGAACTCAATTCCGTACCTGATTAACTGGCACGCTAAAGCGAGTCCGGTCGGACCTGCCCCGACGATAACAACGTCTGTTTCGATTGCTTCATTCATCGGCTTAGCCTTGCTCTTCGTAATACAAACCGTTTGATTTCTTACCTGTTGTTCTCATAGGATTTTCGCACGGATTTCCATCATCTCACTGTTCGAGCACTTGCTTAACTGAGGCGACTATCGCTTCGTCCTTCGGAATCATCAGCCAGCGTTTTTTGGCAACGGCTTTGTCGTTTACAAGCACCGTAAACTCCCCTCTTTTACCTTCAACTAACTCAGCTTCGACTCCGAGTTCGCGTTTGAGTGTCTCCGCCACACGGGCGGCGCGCGGACGATACGACGGTCACACCGGACAGTGACGTATCACAACTTGATTCATGCACACACCTCACATTATTTACGACTGTATGCGATTTTAAGCGGCATCAGCAGAAGGCGAAACATCGTCGTCATTTATCGCTTTTAGGAATTGCAGTATCGCGGCTGTATCCGCGTGAAACATCTGCGACTCAACGACTTTGCCTCCGCGCATTTTATAGACGCTCACGGCAGCGAGCGCGAAAGGCAATTCGGCGAGTCGGGCGGTGAGTTCGCCCCGCCGCGATGAGGTGCGACTTTGTGAGGGCACGGCGACTACTGAATAAATTTCGCCGCAACAAGCTGCGGTGTATTCAGAATCTCAAACGATTAGCTTTAGCAGCAAGCTGCGGCGAACCACACACGGATAAGGTTAAATCGTAAGAAGTTACGGAAAATGGTATATGAAAAGGTAAATAACAGATAAAATGGTAGGCGCGTGCGGATTTGAACCGCAGACCCCTACCGTGTCAAGGTCAACTCAAACAACAAACCCACGCAAAACATCACTAATCCCTTCACCTTTCCGCCACTTACTTTCGCGCATTTTTGAAAAATGCCGCATCCATCTAATCGAAAAGGTAGATGAAAAGGTAGATGCAGCTTCTTTCAATAGCGAAAGGATACCCCACATGCCACGCGAAAGGAAAGGCTCGATAGTCAAACGAGATGGAAAGCTATACGCCCGCATCCGATTCAACGACGAGAACGGCAGACAACGCGACCTTTGGCGCAAAGCAGACAGCCGAACCGACGCCCGCGAAATCATCCGGCAACTACTTTCGGAGATCGAAAACGCAGGCGCGCG
>JACDAW010000038.1 GCA_013695245.1 Pyrinomonadaceae bacterium
TGGAACTCGAAGCCTCTCAGCTAGAGACACAACTCGCGCGCGCCCAACTCGACGCTTTAAGGATGCAACTTCACCCGCACTTTCTCTTCAACACGCTCAACACGATCTCCGTACTGATGCAGGACGATACTCCAGCCGCCAATCGAATGCTTGTGCGGCTAAGCGAATTGCTGCGCCTTGCTTTAAAGAACACGAACACGCATGAGGTGTCGCTCAAGCAGGAGTTGGAATTCCTGCGCAGCTACTTGGAGATCGAACAGACGCGCTTTCAAGATCGTTTGAAGGTGCGAATCGAGATTGATCCCGAATCACTCGAAGCGCAGGTGCCGAATCTCATTTTGCAGCCGCTTGTCGAGAACGCCATCCGCCATGCCGTCGCCCCGCGCGCGACGACGAGTACCGTTGAAATTCGCGCCGAGCGGCGTAATGGTCAGGTCAAACTTCAGGTGCGCGACGACGGTTCCGGTATGAGTGAAATGATGAAGACAAACGCGGTGAATGGCATCGGCTTATCGAACACGCGGGCACGACTCGAAAAGCTCTACGGCGCGGCGCATCAATTTCAGTTATCATCCGCCGACGGCGGCGGGCTGCTGGTGACGATCACGATTCCCTTCCACACCGCCGATTCTTTCAAGGAACAAATTAATGGAGAAGATTCGCGCGTTGATCGTTGACGATGAGCCGATTGCGCGGCGCGGTATTCGTCAGCAATTAAAAATTGAGCCAGATGTTGAGATCGTTGGCGAGTGTGCGAATGGTCTGGAAGCAATCGCCGCCATCGAGAGCCAAAAGCCCGATCTTATTTTCCTCGATGTACAGATGCCGCTTCTGGATGGCTTTGGCGTCGTCGAAGCGCTGGGCGCGGAGAATCCGCCCGCCGTCGTGTTCGTGACAGCTTATGATGAACACGCGATTCGCGCTTTCGAGGTGAATGCGCTCGACTACTTGCTCAAGCCGATTGATTTTGAAAGGTTTCAGAAGACTCTGGCGCGCGTGCGCGAGCAATTGAAGGGTTTAAAGGCAAAGCAACTTGATCATAAATTGTCCGCTTTGTTGCGAAGCCTTGATGAATTCAAATCTACGGAAGCGCAAACCGCACTGTTAGATCGTGTCGTCATCAAAGAGCAGGGACGCATCTCCTTCCTTAGCGTAGATGAGATTGATTGGCTTTGTGCGCAAGGCAACTATGTGCAGCTTCATGCGGGAAGCGAAACTCATCTGCTGCGTGAGACGGTGGACGGCATGGAAAGCAAACTCGCTCCCGGTAAGTTCGTGCGCTTGCGCCGCTCGACGATTGTGCGCACCGAGCGAATCAAAGAATTGCATCCTCTATTCAACGGCGAGTATGCGGTTATTCTCAAAGACGGAACGCAACTCCAATCCACCCGTCGTTACCGCAAAAATCTCGATGCACTGCTGAGAGGTTAGCCTGCGGCGACACCGCATTTCCCTTTCCACTCTCCGCTTTTCACTCTCATACGACCGCAAATCACAAATCTGTTGCGCTGATTCTGTGCGCGGCGATAATACTCTCTGCGCGCCTACGTCAAATATTTCAATGAACTACTCTGTATGCGTTCGTCTTAACCCGGAGAATTGATATGAGTAAACCATGTTTCGCTCTCACGAAATTCCTATGTTTGATTTTGTCATTGATTCTGTTCACAAACTTACCCGGTTTGCTTCCTCCGGTTCGGGCGCAAGCTGCATCGAGCGGCGTTTCAATGAACGCGACGGATTTGGAAGCTCTCTTCGATCCCGTCTTCGCTGGGCAGATGGCGAAGCTGCACATTCCCGGCGCGGTCGTTGCTGTAGTCAAAGATGGGAAGATCATCTTCACCAAAGGTTACGGCTACGCCGACATCGAAAAGAAAACTCCGGTTGTTCCTGACAAAACGATCTTCCGCATCGGTTCGATCACTAAAGTGTTTACCGCAATGGCAGTCATGCAACTGGCTGACCGTGGGAAAATAAATTTGAGTGATGATGTCAACAAATATCTGAAAGACATAAAAGTTCCATCAACCTTTCCGCAACCGATCACCTTCGCCAATTTGCTAACGCACACTTCCGGCTTGGACGAGATTAGTCCGGGCAGAAGAACAAATGATGAAAGCAAAATTATCCCGCTTGGCGCATTTCTCAAAACCGGATTGGTGCGGCAGACGCCGCCCGGCGAAGTCATTAGCTATAGCACTTATAACGCCGCTTTGGGAGGCTATCTAGTCGAGCAGATAACTGGCACGCCGTTTAGACAGTATCTTCGCCAAAACATTTTTGAGCTTCTCAGAATGAACCGGACGAGCATCACCGCTGTGCCGCAAGAATTAAAACCAGACCTCGCCACCGGCTACGAATACGCCGAAAACAGCTACAAGAAATTGCCGTTTCAATGGTTTCACACTTATCCGGCATCCGACATCAACAGCACCGCAACCGATATGGCGCGTTTTATGATGGCGAATTTAGCGGGCGGGGCGTTGGATGGAAAACGTATTTTGAGCGAACGCGCCACACGCGAGATGCAGCGCACTCAATTCAGAAATCATCCGCGCATGTCCGGCTGGGCTTATGGTTTTTACGAGGGCGAACAAAACAAT
>JACDAW010000093.1 GCA_013695245.1 Pyrinomonadaceae bacterium
TTTGTTTCAAAATTTCGTAATCGTTTTAGTAGTATTTTCTGACAAGTTGTTGTATGCTGCCGCGCCAGCCAGCACAAGATATTGGCCACGATATATTGGCATGGTTGGCGACGACAGCCCAAGATAAACGCATTGATGCTCTCAAGGGCTTTTGAGAGGGGAAGGACAAATGGACATGACACCGGAAGGTCGCCAACCGGACAGAGGGTTGATGTTTACGATTGATGAAGACCCGCCGATCACAGGCGCGCGCATCAAAGTAATCGGCGTCGGCGGCGGTGGCGGCAACGCCGTCAACCGCATGATCGAAGCAGGCATCGAGGGCATCGAGTTTTTGGTCGCCAACACTGATCTGCAAGCTTTGAAGCGTTCGCGCGCGCCGATTAAAATTCAACTCGGCAGTCGTCTAACGAAAGGATTAGGCGCGGGGGCAAATCCTGAGGTCGGCAGAGATGCCGCGCTTGAAGACACGGAGAAGATTATCGAAGCGCTCGAAGGGGCGGATATGGTCTTCGTTACAACGGGCTTGGGCGGCGGCACGGGCACGGGCGCGGCTCCGATTATCGCTTCGCTTGCCACCGAACTTCAGGCTTTAACGGTCGCGGTCGTCACCAAACCGTTTCTGTTTGAAGGCAAGCGACGGCAGGCGATGGCGGATTTAGGGTTAAGAGAGTTGCGCGAATGCGTTGATACTGTGATTACGATTCCGAACGAACGCTTGCTGCACACGGTTGACCGCAACGTTTCGCTCACCGATGCTTTCAAGATGGCCGACGACGTGTTGCGACAAGCCGTGCAGGGCATTAGCGATCTGATCACCGTGCCGGGACTCATTAATCTCGATTTTGCCGATGTGAAATCAATCATGGCAGGCATGGGATTGGCGCTGATGGGCGCGGGTCGCGCGAGCGGGGAAAATCGCGCGATTGAAGCGACGCAGCAAGCAATCTCTTCGCCGCTACTGGAAGAAGCGACGATTCAGGGCGCGAAAGGCGTGTTGATTAACATCACGGGCGGGCCGGATTTAACCTTGTTTGAAGTCAACGAAGCGTCTTCGATCATCCGTGAATCTGCGGACGATGACGCGAACATCATCTTCGGCGCGGTAATTGACGAAACGATGCGCGATGAGATGAAGATCACGGTCATTGCCACCGGCTTCGATAAAGTTTTCGCCGACACAGGCGCGACGACGGCCGCGTCAACAACGGCTGCTTCCGCCGCTCCGCAATCGCGTTACGCTTCGCCGCCGCGCGGTGAAGACGTGCCATCGCGTTCCATTGCCGGACAAGCGCGCGCCGACGACTTGGACGTGCCGACTTTTATCCGCAAGAAAGCTGACTAATAATAAGGCAAAAATAAAAAGTAAAAAGGCAAAAGTGAGGATAAATTTTTCTCCCTCACTTTTGCCTTTTACCCTTCTCTCGTGTAGCATGTCGCCCATTCCTGACAAGATCGTTAATCAATCACGGGCAGTAATCGCCTTCTTGTAAAGGCTACAGCTTTTAAAGCGGTTGCGGCAAATGATGTGCCTCGTTAACGCAGACGGGCATTCCGCAGGCAGAAACAGATCGTGACAAGGTTAGCGAATTCCTTTGATTGACAAAATTGAGGTTGACAACAATACGGTGAACCGCAAACTTATACGAACAACACTGGCCGAAATCAAAGAACGAGAAGCGCATCAAAAGGATCAGGGAAGCAGCGACGTCCCTAACCTGCGCAACGCTTCTGCGGGTCGCGGCGGTGACGCGCGCACTCAACATTCTGGCTCGTCGGGCGCGAACGCCGGGGGAGGCTCGTCTCTAAATCGTTCCTCGAAGCGCACGCCGCCCGCCGAAACAAACGCGGAAATCTTTTACTACAAAAAACAGATGGATTCACACACGCCAATGGTCATCGTGCTGCAGGACGGTGAAGAGATCGAGGGCACAATCGAGTGGTATGATCGTAGTGCTTTGAAGATTAATCGCCTGTCAGAGCCGAACATCTTGTTGCTTAAGCACAACATCAAATACATGTACAAGGCCGAAGATCGTCAGAAGCCGGAATAGTTTAAGTTCCCGAAGCATGAGGTTTGCTTTGTTGCCGAAGTTATTCATTCGACGCAAAGCAGAAGTGCTTGTATGACCGACGAGCCACAAACAGAACTCTCTCGTCCTTCGTCGCAAGAGCGCCTGCCGCGCATCGCTATTACGATGGGCGACCCGGCAGGGATCGGCCCTGAGGTTGTGCTAAAGGCGGTCGCCGAGCGGGAAGTTTTGGATGTGTGCGCGCCGGTGATCGTCGGCGATGCGCAACTTCTCGCTCACACCGCGCGCACGCTCGATCTTCAATGCGGTTACGATGTTGTGCGAAGAGATGAATCTTTGCCGGAAGATTTCCGCGCGCCCGTAATCTTTCATTTGGATAACATCGAATCGTCAGTTGCGCTCGGATTTGAGTCGGCGGCGGCGGGACGCGCGGCGGCCGAATACATCAAGTCGGCGGTTGAGTTGTGTGGGGCAGGAAGGGTTGACGCGATCTCGACCGCGCCGATTAACAAGCGCTCGATCTTTCTCGCCGGGTATAAATTCGCCGGGCACACCGAGTATTTAGCGGAACTATCGGGGACGGAAGAGTATGCGATGGCCTTTGTCGCTGCCAACCTGCGCGTCGTCCTTCTGTCCACGCACGTTCCGCTCGTTGAGGCTATCGCTCTTGTGGAGCGCGAACGCATCATGCGCGTTGTGCGTTTAGCCAACCGCGAAATGAAACGCTGGAGCATTGAGCGCCCGCGCCTTGCGATGGCGGCTTTGAATCCGCACGGCGCGGAGGGCGGATTGTTTGGGATGGAGGAGGCTTCGGAGATCGTGCCAGCGATCACAAGTTGCCGCGAGATTGACGGCATTGATGTGAGCGGGCCCTATTCGGCCGACACGGTTTTCCTGCGCGCGTCGCGCGGCGAATTCGACGCAGTCGTTTCGTGTTACCACGATCAGGCGATGATACCCGTTAAGTGTCTGTCGTTCGGCGAAGCCGTCAACGTCACGTTAGGCCTACCGTTTATCCGCACTTCGGTTGATCACGGCACGGCTTTTGACATCGCTGGCAAGGGAATCGCGGAGCATTCGAGCATGGTCGCGGCGATCACGCTCGCCGCGCAACTATCCGGGTTCGGCGCAAGCGGACTCGCGTCGCGCAGTTAGCAGTAAATTTGCTTTTCTCTCCGGGCAAATTTCCCAACGTGCGGTAGAATCCTACGTCAACAAATACCGCTTCGCGTGGCGGCATCCGAGACGATCTCTAAAATCGAAAGTGTTTGGTAAACAAACAATGAATTATAAAGAGTTGGCCGTTTCAACGAGGCGCTCTCTGGCGATCATTTCTGCGCTCTTTTGTTTGAGCATCGTCGCTGCGGCGATCCCGCGCATCGAGCACACGGTTACGATCAACGATCCGCAGTCAACCGTTTTACGCGTCAGCACCAACATCTCCGGCTTAAACGCCGCGCAACTTGAACTCGCGCTTCCCAATTGGACGCCCGGCTATTACACGACTGAAGATTATGCGCGCAACATCGCGCGCCTGACCTTTACCGACGCGGCGACAGGACGCACGCTTCATCACACAAAGAGTCACGATCACATCTGGACGCTTGATACACGCGGCGCGGCCGCGATCAAAATTGATTTCGAGTATGCGGCGAATCAACTCGATTTAACCAAATCGCGCATCTATCCTTCATACGCTATCTTAAACGGCACCAACTTCTTTTTCTACATTAAAGATCACACGCTTGATATGCCCGCTTCAGTCAATTTCAAATTGCCCGAAGGCTGGCGCATCGCCACCGGACTTACGCCGACCGCCAACCCCGCGCAGTTTACGGCCGAAAATTATGACGTGCTCGTTGATTGCCCCACACTTGTCGGCAAATTCGATTCCGTAACGCTTGATTTGCGCGGCGTGCCGCATCATTTGGCGGTCGCGCCAAAAGGCGTGATCGCTGAAGGAAACTTGCGGAAACTCGCGGACAATTATCTCAAAGTCATTGACGCGCATACGCGCATGTTTCGTGAGATTCCTTATAAACAGTATTGGACGATCAATCTTTTCGAGGAGCGCGACATCGGCGGACTCGAACACCTCAACTCCTATTTGGGGATTCTCTCACCGGAATCGGCGGATCCCGCCGGGTTCGACAATTTAACGGGGCTGACTTCGCATGAATTCTTTCACGCCTACAACGTGAAGCGCATCCGCCCGGCCGAGATGTGGCCGTATCGCTATGAAGAGCGCAATTTCACTCCGCTACTGTGGGTGTCTGAGGGTGTTACGGATTACTATACGACGCGCGGAATGCTGCGCGCCGGACTTATGAACCGCGATGCTTACTTGCAGTATCAAGGCGGCGTGATGGGCGCGGTGCAAGCGGTGGAAGCGGCGCGCTACATCTCGGTTGAAGAGGCGAGCACCAACACTTGGTTCGGCGGCATCGGCGGACAGAATCAGCCGTTTAGTGTTGACTACTACTCGCGCGGGCACGTGCTCGGTTTGCTGCTCGATCTTTCGATTCGCCATGACACGAACAACCGCCAGACGTTCGACGACGTGCTGCGTTATCTCTACACGAATCACTACAAAAACAATCGCGGCTTTACTACGGCCGATCTCGTCGGGCAAATCAACCGCATGACCGGAAAAGATTACCGCCCGTTTTTTGAGAAGTATGTGAGCGGAACTGCGCCGTTGCCTTTCGCGGAAGTGCTCGCTTTCGCAGGCCTTCGCTTCGAGGAGCGCAAAACAAAATTGCCGCGCTTAGGAATTTCACAGGGCGCAGGCGACTTGATCACTGATGTTGTGCGGGGCAGCGCGGCGGAAGCGGCAGGCGCGAAAGCAGGTGATCGTTTGCTTGGCGTCGGAAACTTCAGCACGGACAATCCGAATTGGGCAGCGGAGTTTCGCCAGTTCTACGCCGACAAGGAAGGCGCGACCGTGAAGATGTATCTCTTGCGCGATGACAAGCCCGTGATCCTTGATGTTAAAGTCAGACTCGTGGAGAATTCGGCGTTCGCTTTGAGTCAAATACCGGAAATCGCTCCGGCGCAAAAAGCTCTCCTTGATAAATGGCTCGCTGGCGAATAATTTTAATATTTGATCGTTAAGTCATCAGCACACCCGGCCGTGATAAAATCGAACCAGAAAATAGGAGTAACGAGTCAGTGTCAACATCAACGCCTCGCGCTACAAATCAAATTCTCGTGGCTGACGACGATCCGGCGATCTTACGCCTTGTGACGGCTATCGTCGAAAAGGAAGGCTACAAAGTTGCTCCGGCGCGCGACGGGCGCGAAGCTTACAAACTTCTCCAGCAGGATAAAGCTACTTTTCTCGCCGCGATATTCGACGTGATGATGCCGCACATACAGGGGCCGGAACTCGTCCGCTACATGCGCACCGAGCA
>JACDAW010000083.1 GCA_013695245.1 Pyrinomonadaceae bacterium
CGCCGACCGCGACGAGCACCAACGCTTCAACCGCCCCCGCGCCCGCCGCGCCGCGTTCAACAGTTGAAATGATCGAAGGCGGAAAGCGACGCACCGTTGATCTTCCGTAACGCCCAGCCAACAAAAGCTGTCATCAAAGAAGGAGTCAGGACATTATGCAAAGTTATTCCCCCGCCGCGCGCCGCTTCGCGCTTATCTCCGTCGCGCTCGCTTTTATCGCTCTCTTCGCTTCAAGCGTTCCGGCGCAAGAGACTTCCGTCAGCGCATCGTTCGCTACTAATCAACGAGAGGCGATTCCGATCAACGTACTCGTCGGGCAATCGCGCGTGATCAATTTCGACCGCAACATCGGACGCTTCTCCGTCTCCAACCCGGAAGTGGCCGAAGCCGTGCTCGTCGCGCCCGATCAAGTGCTTGTCAACGGCAAGTCTTTCGGTCAAGTGAATTTCATCGCGTGGGACAAATCGGTTAACGGCTTCATCGTCTTTGATGTTTTCGTTCGCACAAATCTTTCGCTCATTGATGCGCAGATTCGCGCGCTCTTCCCGAAGGACGACATCCGCCTCAGCCAAGCGAACGGCTCGGTCGTGCTCTCAGGCACGGTCACCGATCCGAAAGTTGTCGCGCAGGCGCAATCGGTCGTCGAGGCGGCCGGATTTAAGACCGTAAACTTGTTGCAAGGCCCGGTGAAAAGCGTCGCACAGGTGCAGTTGCAAGTGAGAGTCGCAGAAGTTTCGCGCTCGAAGATGCGTGAACTCGGCACGAGTTACTCGACTGCGGCGGGCGGAACGTCTGTGTTTGCATCGGGCGGCGGCCCCGCGACTCTCAACTCCGCGCAGAACGGCGTGCTCGGAATGCTTTTCTCCGGCGCGAATCTATTTCTCTTCAATAATGCGCTCGGCACGCAAGCCTATATCCGCGCGCTGCAAACGCAGGGCGCGTTGCGCGAACTCGCCGAGCCGAATTTGATCGCCATGGACGGTCAACAGGCAAGCTTCCTCGCGGGCGGCGAATACCCCGTGCCGATGATGCAGAACAACGGCGAGCGCGCCACCGTCACCATCGTGTTCAAAGAATACGGCGTGAGATTGAACTTCAAGCCGACGATCATTGATGAAGATCACATCCGTCTTGAACTCGAACCTGAAGTCTCCACGATTGACTTTGCTAACGGCGTTAAGTTCGACGGCTTCGTTATTCCTGCGCTGCGCACGCGCCGCGCGAAAACAGGTATTGAATTGCGCGATGGGCAATCGTTTGCGCTCGCCGGACTTTTAGACAACAGCGAAACCCGCTCGCTCTCACGAGTTCCTCTCTTGGGAGACATCCCCATCTTGGGTGCGCTCTTCCGTTCATCGCAATTTCAAAGGCAGGAAACTGAATTAATGTTCTTCGTCACGGCGCAATTGGTGAAGCCTGTTAACCGCGACGACTTGCCGAACTTGCGCGGCGTTGACGGCCTGCGCAACGGTTCGCCTTTAGGCGTCGAACCACGCGGCGAAGGCATCACGGGCGCGAGCGGCCATTCAACGGGAAGCAACTCACAACCGGCGACTGCGCCCGCCGCGCAACCGACGCCGCAACAACGTACCGCGCCCGCTTCAACCGTTGCCGGGACAATTTCGATTACGCAACTCACCTTGCCGGAACTGCCAATCATGCTTCCCGAAAGCGGCTTGCAGCCGTCGTCAGCGCAAGCCACGACGACAGCGCAAGCGCGGCAGATGAACGCAGTGCCTCCGCCGCCGAAGTAAGTGAGCGGTTGAAGGCGAGCAGTAGATTAAGCAATTAAGGAGAGCAAAAACGATGCGGAGAACAATTGAGAAAAGAGATAAAGCGCGAAATGGCGAGCGCGGCTCGATTCTCGCCATCTCCGCCTTCGGGATGCTCTCCTTTCTGCTTGCCGTCGGGTTGTGCGTTGACATCAGCCACTTCTATCTGGCGAAAACCGAATTGCAGAATGCCGCCGATGCCTCTGCGCTCGCCGCCGCCGCCGCTCTAAATGCTGCTCCCTCCGGCATCACGACCGCCGCCGACCGCGCGGTGCAAATGATGAACAATTACGAATTCAATAACACGGGCGTGACGATACCGCGCGCTAACGTGCAGTTCGCCGTTAACTTCGATGGCCCTTACGTTGACGAAGGTTCGGCGAAAGGGAATGCGAAAAACATTCGCTTCGTGCGCGTGAAAACTGCGGACGCGCCCATCAAAGTGTTCTTTGCCAGCATCGCTTTGAACGCCTCTGATGTGCCGCTTGCGGCCGAAGCTACGGCCGGTATGTCCGTTCCGCCGAACAGCTTTTGCGACTGGATTCCGCTCTCCGTAATTGATGACAACGTGTCCACCATCTTGCCGGGTCAGACCTACGTGATTCGCGGAGCGCCACAGAACAGCGTTTCTCCGGGCAACTATCAGGTGCTCGCCGTTTCCGGGCGTGGTGGCAGTGACGTGAGAGAAGGCATCGCAAGCGGAGTTGACGAATGCGCGGAAGCTGGCGCGACCTATTCGATAGACACTAAGCCGGGCGTTAATTCCGGCCCCGTGCGCGCCGGAATCAACACGCGCTTCGGCGAGTATGACAGCCAACTCGACCCCGAACGGCAGCCGCCGGATACAAACGTCTGCGAAGATTGCACGTATGCCGAGTACCGCGACGGACTTAAGTTTCAAGCGCCGTCGCGCGGCCTACAGGGCGTACCCGGTCGGCGCATCGTCATCATCCCGATCATCAAGATCAGCGAATACGACAACGGGCGCAACATCGTGCGCTTCGACCGCTTCGGCGCGTTCTTTCTCAGAAAAAGAATCGGCGGCGGCAACGGCGGCGATCTCGAAGCAGAGTATATCGAAGACCGCGTTGTGGTTGGTCGCGGCGGCTACAACCCGAATGGCGCGCCCGGCAATGCTTTGATGGCCGTTCCCGTGCTCTACAAGTAAGAGGCAAAGGATGAAGAAGCAAACGAAACTGAACAGCTTTGTGCGGCGCTTCACGCGGGAAGAGGGAGGCACACAACTCGTCGAGCTGGCAATTGTTTTGCCCGTAATGATTATCTTGATGGCGACCGCCGCCGAGTTCGGGCGTTTCTTCTATACCTACACGACGCTTGCCAAAGCGACCCGTGCCGGAGCGCGCTATCTTGCGACGAGCGCGGTCAAAACTTCCGAAGATGCAAAGGCACGCAACCTGATCGTTTACGGCGACACCGCAGGCGACGGCGATGCGGTTATTAGTGGATTGACAACGCAAAACATTCGCATCGTGCGCACAGGCGGCGTCCCCATTCTGCCTGAAACGGTGACAGTCGAAATTGATTCTTTCACTTACGTGCCGCTTTTCGATCTCGGTAAACTCACGAACCAAAAGAGTCTCTCCCTTAGCATTGAAGTCAGACCAAGCACGACGATGCGTTACCTACTGACGCAACCGCCGATCTAGTGAAGACGATGAAACGAAGCGTTCACAACAAAAATCAACGCGGAGCCGCGCTCATCGAATTCACTATCGGTGCGACGCTGTTTCTCACCGCAACCTTCGGCGTGATCGAATTCGGGCGTTTGCTGTGGACGCACAACGCGCTCGCCGACGCCACGCGGCGCGGGGCGCGCTACGCCATCAATCATGCGGCAAGCGACGTGGACGCGGTGAAGAACGTCGTCGTCTATGGCGCGCCGGAAGGCGGCGACAAACCGGTCGTTAACGATCTCACAACGGGCAACGTCAACGTGCAATACAATCCCGGTGCGGCATTGCCTTATGGTGTCGGGCAGGGAACAGTCTCCGTTTACATCACGAACTATCAATTTAAGTTCGTCGTGCCGCTCATTAGCACCGACATCGCCATGCCCGATTACTACACGACGCTCACGGCGGAGAATGCCGGAATGATTCCCGGCAGCTACGCCTCGCCGACGCCTGCGCCGACCGCGACACCGACTCCGTCACCAACACCGGCTCCGTCGCCGACGCCACCGCCATCGCC
>JACDAW010000108.1 GCA_013695245.1 Pyrinomonadaceae bacterium
ACGGAGTATTGCTGCGCCGTGCCCGTCAGAATCCAGCCCATGTGCGCCCACCATCCGCCTTCGCGCGGCGTGTGCGGGTCAGCGCCCGGCACTTCCGTGTGCTGATGATGAATGCGGTGCGTCGTCACCCAGCTAATCGGGCCGCTTTCGAGCGAGAGCGTGGCGCATAGAGTTAGAAAATACTCGACGAGCTTCGGCGTTTTATAGCCGCGATGCGTGAGCAAGCGGTGATAACCCATGCCGACGCCCAAGCTTCCCGAAACCCACCAGAGGAAGATGGTGACGGCCAAGGCCTGCCATGTGAAAAAGAAGAGCGCGACGACGCTCAGGATGTGGAAGACGACCATCGTGATGCTCGTCGCCCAGTTAATGCCTTCGTAACTTTTTTCTACCGCTGATTCAATTCGTTCCATGAAAGCTCCTCAAAATTAAATTCCCTATAGTGAGATGTTGAGGGGACAATCATCGTAGCAAATTGCTGATGGTTCGATTGTAAAACTTTTGTAAGCGAAAGAATTTCAAAACAATTCGAGCGCAAGGCGCGTTCGTGTTAAGCTTTCGCGGCCGGAGAGGAGGACGCAGAGAGAGTATGCGACGACGCGAGGGCGATGGATGTCCGGTGGCGGGTTTGTTGCAGTTGATCGGTGATAAGTGGACGATGCTCGTCGTGCGCGATCTGGCGCGGGGCGGCCGTCGCACGACCGAGTTGCTTGCGGGACTTCACCCGATCAGCAGCCGCACACTCGTCGGGCGTTTGCGCGACATGGAACGCGACGAATTACTTGAGCGCACGGACTACGGCGGAAGCCCGCCGCACGTCGAATATCGCCTTACGGAGCGCGGTCAAAAACTTTTGCCGCTAATCGATCATCTCAGAAGTGTCGGCGAATCTCTCAACTGCAACGATTGCCGCGATCATAAGGAGCGCACAGGCAGCTTCTGCGATGCGTGTCCGCGCCGCGCTGAGCGTACAGCGGTGGGGCGAACCGCGCGCCGCATCGAAGAAGATAATTCGATTGTTTTACTGTGAAGAAGTTTGAGTGAGTGCGCCGGTTCGAGAGCGCGAATGAAATTGTTTATCGAGTGAGTGAAATCATTCGTGTGAGCTGAGCATCGGCGTGCGGGGTCAGATGCAAGCGCCGCTTCACACGTCCGTTGCCGAAGCGGAGTTTGCATCTCCGTCCGTTTGAAAAGGCGGAACGGGCGCGTCGCTGTTTGAGTGCGGCACGTTGTCCGGTTCGTTAAGCACGATCTCGCCTTCGGGCGTGATGATCGCTTTGTGGTCGGCAGTGATGATCTCACCTTCAATTGTCATTTCCTTGCCGCCCGGCATTTCGACAGGCAAGTGATCGAGGAAGCGTTCGGCATCAATCGCCGCCATGCAGCCGGTGCCCGCGGCCGTTACCGCCTGACGGTAGAAGGAATCCTGCACGTCGCCGCAGGCGAAGACTCCGGGAATGTTCGTCGCCATTGTGTTACCGGCGGTTTTTAAGTATCCGACTTCATCCATTTCCAACTGGCCTTTGAACATGTCGGTGTTCGGCTTGTGACCGATGGCGACAAAGACGCCTTCGCACGGGAATATCTTTTCTTCACCCGTCTCCAGATTCTTGAGGCGCACGCCCGTCACGCCCGTCTCCGGCGCTCCGATGATTTCTTCGACGCCCGTGTCCCACAGAAAATCAATCTTCTCGTTTTGAAACGCTTTCTCCTGCATGATCTTCGATGCGCGCAATGTGTTTCGGCGATGAATGATGGTGACGCGCGAAGCGTAGCGAGTGAGAAACGTGGCTTCCTCCATTGCGGTGTCGCCGCCGCCGACAACGACAATGGGTTTGCCTTTAAAAAAGAAACCGTCGCACGTAGCACACGCGGAAACGCCTAAGCCGCCGAGTCCGTGTGGCGCGGGAGCTTCGCCGGGAATGCCGAGCCACTTGGCGGATGCGCCGGAGGCGATGATCAGAGTTTTAGCTTTAACGATGTGGTCGTCGGTTTCAACGGTGAAAGGTCTTTCGCTGAGATCGACTTTGTTAATCCATGTAACGAGAAATTCCGTGCCGAAGCGCGCGGCTTGATGGCGAAATTCTTCCATCAGTTCCGGCCCCTGTATGCCTTTCGAGAAGCCGGGATAGTTTTCTACTTCGGTCGTGATCGTCAGTTGACCGCCGGGCTGCGGCCCTTCGATAACAAGCGGTTTTAAATCCGCGCGGGCGGCGTATATTGCGGCGGTTAATCCGGCCGGCCCCGATCCGATAATCACCACGTCACGTTTCAAAGTTTCTCTCGTCATCTTGACTTCTTTCGCGTTCCTTCCTCGACTGTACGGCTGGCTCAAGCAGTTTCGTTAGCTGCTATGCGCTTTAGTTGTAGCGTTTTAGCTTACCGATATAGTATAACTCTTCACGCAAGCGTAGTCGAACGAGAGCCGAACGGGAATATTCTCGGTTTTACCTAAGCCAAAGCTTACCTCCAGCGAAAAGTATTGAGCCGGACTGAAGAAACTCTTTCGCCGAAGATCGAAACCGTTGCCGTTGTCGGCGCGGGCACGATGGGGCACGGCATCGCGCACGTGGCGGCTATAGCCGGATTTCAAGTGTTTTTGTTCGATGTGGATGCTAACGCGGTTGAGCGCGGCTTAGCGAGCGTTAAACGCAATCTCGCTAAAGGCATCGAACGCGGCAAGGTTACGGAAGATGAACGCGACCGAGCGCTTGAGCGCATCAGGGCAACAACGGATTTCTCGGCTCTCGGCGCGGCCGATCTTTTCATCGAAGCCGTGCCCGAAATGATGGACTTAAAGCGCGAGACGCTGCGGCAAATTGGAAAGATAACGGAAGGTAAGCCTTTCATCTTTGCGAGCAACACTTCATCGCTTTCGATCTCGGAGATCGCTAAGTCGGCCGCGCGCCCCGAACGTGTAATCGGGATGCACTTCTTCAATCCTGTTCACGTGATGCGCCTTGTGGAGATCGTCGTCGGCGAGAAGACGAGCGATGAGACTTTGAACGTGGTGCGCGCGGCCGCCGCGCGCATGAAGAAAGAAGCGATCACGGTGCGCGACGTGCCGGGTTTCGCGTCGAGTCGTTTAGGCGTGGCGCTCGGACTCGAAGCGATGCGAATGCTTGAACAAGAAGTGGCGAGCGCAAAAGATATAGATACGGCGATGGAACTTGGTTACAATCACCCCGTGGGGCCGCTTCGTTTGACGGATTTGGTCGGCTTGGATGTTCGCTTGAAAATCGCCGAATATCTACATAGCGCGCTCGGTTCGGAAGGCTTTCGTCCGCCGGAGATTTTGCGCCGCATGGTTAAAGAAGGAAAGCTCGGCAAGAAAACGGGCGAGGGCTTTTATCGTTGGGAAGAAGGAAAGTAAGCAGTGAGCAGTTTGAATATGCTCGCTGTTTGCTCTCTTTCTTCAATCTTGCTTTATAATACTCTGCTCACTGCTTGCTGCTTACTACTATGACAACGCCGTCGAATGAGGAAAGACGTTTTGCCTTGCGCATGGCTTTGCGCTTGCCCGTCGTCGTTTCAGGCCGCACCGAGGATGGCTCGGCGTGGAGCGAGCCAACGGAAACCGACGACGTTTCAACTTCCGGCGCTCTCTTTCACCTTAACCAAAAGGTTATAGACGGCGACCGTCTCTACCTCCGCGCGCACCGGCCTGATGGCGCGCCGATTGAAGTCACGGTGAAAGTCATCCGCATTGCGCCCGCCATCTACGGCACGGCGCGCGTCGGCGTGCAAGTCTTAGAACCAGCCGAGAACTGGCTGCGCCTCTTCGTCTCGTGGGTTGCCGACGAGCAGACGCCCGCGCCCAATGCCGATCCTTCCGCCTCCGCTTAAAAGTGTTCTTTCGTTGTTCAAAATCCCAGCTTTCTAATTTTCATTCCCGGAGCCGCAAATAAATGTCGCAATCCTACGAAACGCTTTTAGTCGAGCGCCGCGAGCGCGTCGCCCTCATTACGATCAATCGTCCTGAGAAACGAAACGCTCTAAACATCCAGACACGCGAAGAGGGAGCCGCCGCGCTCGACGCTTTGCGCGATGAAGAAAACATCCGCGTCGTCGTTATCACCGGCGCGGGCGACAAGGCTTTCATCGCGGGCGCAGACATCGCCGAGTTTGCCAATCGCACCGCCGTCACGCAGCGCGACATGATGCTTGGGCGTTCGCTCTTCACCGCGATTGATACGTTTCCTAAGCCTGTGATCGCCATGGTCAACGGCTACTGCTTGGGCGGCGGCTGCGAACTCGCACTAGCCTGCGATATGCGTATTGCTTCGGAGACAGCCTCGTTCGGTCAACCCGAAATCAACTTAGGCATTATTCCCGGCGGCGGCGGAACGCAGCGTCTCACGAGACTCATCGGCGAAGGTAAAGCGATGGAATTGATTTTGACTGGCGACATCATTGACGCGCAGACCGCGTTCATGCTCGGACTCGTCAACGCGGTCGTCCCCGCCGCCGATCTCGAAGCAAAGACGATGGAGATCGCCAATCGTATCTCGGAGAAATCGCCAATCGCGCTTCGTATGGCGAAAGAAGGCGTGAAGACGGCTGCGCGCGCTAACCTCGACGAAGGTTTGCGCCGCGAAGTTGATCTTTTCGCGCTCTGTTTTTCGAGCGAAGACAAGGACGAAGGCGTGCGCGCCTTTTTAGAAAAACGTAAACCGGAATTCAAAGGGAAATAGTGTGCGGGAAAAGGTTGCGCGCTTGACGAATTTTCTTACGCTACGTTACTCTTCCTATCCGTCCGGTTGCGACGCACGCCGAAGATTGGGGCCATAGCTCAGCTGGGAGAGCGTTTGACTGGCAGTCAAAAGGTCGGGAGTTCGATCCTCCCTGGCTCCACCAACAT
>JACDAW010000122.1 GCA_013695245.1 Pyrinomonadaceae bacterium
AGCTTGCTGCTGCATCTGCGCGAAGAGTCGGGCTTGAACGACGGCGACGGCAACTTGGTCGGCGACCGTGCGCATCAGCAGCACTTCGTTTTCTCCCCAGACGCGCGTCTGATCGTCAGAGCGCACCATCAGGATGCCCATAAAGCGTTCGCGGTAAAGGAAGGGGACGGCCGCAAGCGGCCGTATGCCATCGTCATGCGCGGCGTCGGTGCTCGCACGCCCGTCTAAAATGTAATGTTTGTGGCGACCCGATAGGCGCACGGCGTAAGCGTTCAGATCGCTCATTACTTCTGTCTGCTCGCACGCTTCGGCCGCTTCATCGCGGAAGTAACAATGCGTGAGCGGTTCGCCGCCATGTTCGCCTTCGACGCGCAAGGCGCAGTGCTGCGCTTTCAGCGCCCGTCCGACTTCGGCAACGGTCGTTTGCAGCACGCTCGAAAGATCAAGCGAACTGCGGATCGCGGTTGCAATACGGTTAACGGCTACCTCGCGCCCGGTCTGCTCTTGCAGAAGACGCGCAAGCTTGGTCGTCACAGAAACCGTCAGTTGGAGCGAAGTCGCTTTCGGCACCGACTCACGCACGGCTTTCGAGAAAGCATCGGATTGAAGCGGGCGTTCGGCGGCGACGCGCGCCATAAGATATTCGAGCGCCGAATAGACGATGTCCGGCTCAAACGTCCAGAGCACTTCATCGCCCGCCGTGTCAATCCCGCTCTCTTTCTCTTCGCTAGTGTTGCTGTTGCTGCTGTGACGGACAGATGCGAGGAGGGCGGAGAAGCGCGCGTCAGCGATAACAACGAAACGTTCTTCGAGCGCGCCGGGGTGCGTTGAAGTTTTAATTAACACGGGTTCGCGGTGGTGCGGGCGCGCACGCATCGAAGTTTCGTTGAGCACGTCCCTCTCGTGAACAAAGAAGAAGGCTTGACACGCCGTCCGTCCGATCTCGCGCACGCGCGCTACATCACGCATCGGACGCTCGGCGGCAAAGGGCAAACTCTCGATCACCAAAGCCGCGAGATTGTTTTCCAACACCACGTCCTCGAAATAGTTGTGTATTTGCGCAATCGTCTGCTCGGCGCAGGCGAGCGATGTAAGCTGGCGCGCATGTTGAGCAAGCAAGGCGTGATAGAGAGAAAGCATGGAAGGCGGCGGCGGAAGAGGAAACTTGGGAAATGGCCCGCTCTAAGTGGAATGTGAATCCGCACAGCCGTCAAGACGAAACGGCTTTGACAAACATATTTTTACATACAACAACATATTTGTCTAGAAATGAGTTCCATTTTGTAAAAACATAATACTTAATCTTATGCAGAATTTCGGATATGAGTTAGCGTTACTAAACGGTTTGAGCAGGCGATTTAGATTTATGCAACAACATCTTTGATTTCATCAATTGAAGTTTTAATCTCACATCAGCTTTGTGTAAGTTGTAGTAACAATAGAGATAAGCGCGGAAGATGGATCGCAGATTTCTACTGAAACGGTGAGCAAACGTTTGCCAGCGCGTAACACGCGGGCGCGCGCGGTGGCGCGGCCTTCGACGAGCGGTCGCAAAAAGTGGATCGTTAAATCAACCGTAACCGTGCGCTCTTCGGGTTTGAGCAGTGTTTGAACGGCGAAGGCGGCCGCCGTATCAGCGAGCGTGGCGAGCGCGCCGCCGTGTGTAAAGCCTTGAAGCTGAGAGAGTTCCTCTCTCGCGTTGATGTTTAGAATACACGTTCCGCGACGCAGTTCGACGAGTTCGAGCTTAAGTAGTCGGGCGAAAGAAACGCTTTGAAAGCGTTCGCGCAAGCGTTGCTCTTCAACCTCGGTGAGTGGCTCGTTCATGTTTTCAAGGAGTGTAAATCCCTGCGCCTTCAAGCGGTTCGACGACGACGGCGGTGCCGTAGGCGAGCACTTCCGTTGCGCCCTGCGCGATCTCGGTGGCATCGTAACGCGCGCCGATGATGGCGTTGGCTCCGAGTTCGGTAGCGTGCTGGATCATAATGTCGAAAGCGTCGGAGCGCGTTTGTTCGCAAAGCTTCGTCCATGCGGTAATATTGCCGCCGACCATTGATTGGAAAACTGCGCCGATGTTAACGAACACATTGCGCGAACGAACGATGATGCCGCGCACAATTCCTAGGTTCTGTTTAATGCGGTAGCCCGGAAGCTCAAACGCGCTCGTCACCATCCCGTGCGAAACCGAATAGCGCGGCGCGCTCACTTCATATGGCACGCGGGGAGTCAAAGGTTCATTAAACCTGTTGCGCGATAAGAGAAATCCAGGTTAAGTTTCGGCAACCATGAGCCTATACCGCAAACTTAGTCGCAACCCGAAACAGTTTTTGACTGTGACAGGCATGAATCTGCATCAATTTCAAGAACTCTTGCCACAGTTCGATCAGGCTTTTGACTGTCAAGAGCGCAAACGCAAATCGGTTGTCGTCAAGACCAAAGCTAAACGACAGCGTCGTTTAGGTGGCGGCTCACAGTTCGCCCATGAACTCTCCGACCAACTGCTAATGTTGCTCATCTACTATCGGCTCTATCTCACACAAGAGTTTCTAACGCTGCTGTTCAAGCATCAACACAAGAGCAGTATTTCACGAAACATCACGAGGATGCGTAACCTCTTTGAGACGGTCTTGCCGACTCACGCGCAGGCTTTAGAGAAAGTGCTCTCGCTTGCCAAAAAAGAAGAAGCGCGTCGCCAGAAACGGATCGGATCGCTTGAGCAATTCAAAGAAGCTTATCCTGAACTGACCTTCATCATTGACGGCGTCGAGCAAGAAAAGCGCCAGCCACAGAATAAAGAGAAGCGGAAAAGCGACTACTCCAAGAAGAAATCGCGCCACACTCGTAAACAGATTGTCATCAGCACGCCATCAGGAATCATCGTCTCACAAAGTAAGAGCGTTGGCGGGCGCGCTCATGATTTCAAAGCCTTCAAAGAAGACCAGCGTGGACAAGATGTTTGTCAACAGTTTGGCACCCATCAAGTCAGCTTGTATGGCGATAGTGGCTTTCAAGGAATTGAATCGTTGAACCTACCGCTGGAGGCAAGGTTGATTCAAAGAGCGAGACGCGCACATCCTTTGAAGCGTGACCAGAAGTTGTTGAATCGCATGCGAAGTTCAACCCGCATCAGAGTTGAACATACTTTATCAAGGCGTAAGAAATATGCGATTGCCGCTCATGTCTATCGCAATGCGGATGAAGACTACGATTCAGCAATGAATGTCGTCTCAGGACTTGTGAACCTACGAGCCTTTGACCGAATCTTTCAAAGAACAGGTTTGGCTATCTAATCTTTAATTCTGGTAAGGCAGCATCTGTCTTCGCGCTCGCTGCCTTATCGCGCAACAGGTTTATTG
>JACDAW010000127.1 GCA_013695245.1 Pyrinomonadaceae bacterium
GCGTGACCGACGCCGAACCAGCCGGGCACGACGTGGCGACTCTGCATCCAGCCAAACACCCACGGGATCGCGCGCAAGTCGTCAAGCCCTTTCCACACGCTGTGCCCTTCACCATCGCTGCCGCTACTGCGCCGCGCCGGACGCGAACCGATCTTGGCGTGCTCCAACTCTTTGACCGGAGTCGCCGCCTCGAAGTATGGCAAGATGTCAGGGTTCTCCGCGATTCGCTCACGGTAGAAGGCGAACGCGATTTCAGACATGCGCTCTAACGCTTCTTCCCATTCAGGGGGAAGCGCTTCTTCGTTAAACCATTCCTTGTCAGGGCGCGATAAAGCTTCGAGCGCGGCGGCGACCATCAATTCAAGATTACGTTCGGCTAAAACCCTGTCGGAGTATTTCCAGTTGAGAACTTCGCCCTGCTCCGTGATCTTGAATTGTCCCTCGAAAGCTCCGGCGGGTTGCGCGACAATGGCGCGATGCGTCGGACCACCGCCACGCCCGACTGTTCCGCCGCGCCCGTGAAAAAGACGTAAGCGGACGTTTGTTTCGCGCGCGACTTTGTGCAACGCTCGATGCGCTTTATAGATTTCCCATGCGCTTGTGAGCATCCCACCATCTTTGTTTGAATCCGAATAGCCGAGCATCACTTCCTGCTTGCGCTTCCATGAATCGAGCAACGGTTGGTAATCCTCAGCCGTCCACAACTCCCGACAAATTTGCGGGCAACGACGTAAATCTTCGATTGACTCAAAGAGCGGCACGGGCATCAAACCCGGATCGCGCGTTTCAGTAGATTCGGCGGAAGCCGCTACACGCACCCCGCAGAGTTGTGCAAGCCAGATGATGCGCCGAACGTCGCCGCTACCACGCGCTCCGCTAATCACGAAGCTTCTAATCGCCTCCGGCGGGAACGCGGCTTTCGACTCTGTGATGCCGCGCAAGTCATCAAGCAGCGTGAGGGTTTCCTTTGAAGGTGAAGTTGGTAGGTTTGATAAATCTTCGCCGTTCGGTAGTGAACCCCGCGAAAGTTCTTGCACCGCTTGCTCAAGCGTATGAGCATGTTGCCGCACGTCGAGCGCGTGTAGGTGAAAGCCGAAGGCGGAGACTTGCCTGAGCAGCGGATCGATTATGTGGTGTGCGATGCGCTCGCCGCCGTTTGCCGCCAAACTCTCACGCATCAAACGTAAATCTGAAGCGAAGTCATCCGCCCTGTTGTAAGCATCTGCAACGTCGCTCCCGTTACGCGAGGCGCGCAGGCGGTGCGCTGTGTATCTCAAAAAACGCCGGTATATTTCATCTACGGCTTGCCGCCCGGCATCGGCTGCAACTGACGGAAACTCCGCTTCGTATGTGGCAAGCCGCTCAAGCAGTTCGGCGGAGACTTGTGTTTGATGGACTGACGGGCTGAGCCGATCCAGCAGTTGCGTTATTTGCGCATCGTAGTGATCGAAAATGGTTTCGCGCCCCATGCGCAGCGCTTCGCTTGTGCATTGCGCGGTGACAAAGGGATTGCCATCGCGGTCGCCGCCGATCCATGAACCGAAACGAATTACGACGGGCAGATCGTTTGCCTGAATAGAGCGACCATAAACCGCCCGCAATGCCTTTGCCATTTCATCATATACTTCGGGCAGCGTCTCGATTATGCAATCCCGATAATAATCCAGCCCCATCTTAATTTCGTCGCGCACAGTTGGCGGCTGGCGGCGTATCTCATCCGTCTGCCACAGCGCGGTGATCTCAGCAGCAATGTTTTCTTCGGCTTCGAGCGCTTCGGCGTCCGTTAAGGGCAAACGGTCGAGTCGCTCCAACTCGCGCGCAATGCGTCGCCGTTTGAAAAGCACGGTGCGCCGCGCAACCTCCGTTGGATGCGCGGTGAAGACCGGCATTACCTCCACGCAATTCAAATGTTTAATCGCATCTTCAAAACTGATGTTGGCAGCGCGCATTCGTTCGAGCGTGCCGCGAAACGTGCCGGACTGCGTCGGGTGTTGCGGTTGAAGTTGCGCCGCCCGGCGACGGCGTTTGCGGTGGTTCGTTTCGGCAAGGTTCGTCAACTCAAAATAGATAGCGAAGGCTTTGGTCAATTGATATACCCTCGCCAAATTCATATCGCTCACGATCCGCTCGGCGCGCTTCATCCACACGCCTTCATGTTCGTCTTCCGCGCCCGCTTTGTCACGCTCCTCTTCGCTTGAGTTGTCTTGCGATGCGGCGACCTCTTCGCGTTGCTGAATAAGATTCCGGCGCAGTTCCTCAATGTGATTGAAAAGCTCGTCACCTGATTGCTCTTTCAGGACTTCGCCGAGCAGACGACCCAGCAGACGCACGTCCCTTCGGAGCGGCGCTTCCTTCGATCCGCGTTCGTCGCTCGTCAGTTGCGCCAATCGCGTCGTTTGCTGCCAAACTTTCCACAGCGGCTCTGCTTCCCTTACTTTATCCACTTCTCTATTCGGATCAGTGAGAGGATTGTTAATGCGTGCGGTCATTTTCTTTCAGGGGAGCAATTCATTGTGTCTGCGTTCGACAGCGTCTGCGCTTCGCCTCTCTACCTGAAGATCACATTATGGAGTTGGCGTGCGGCTTCAGGGTCGAGATTTAGAAGAAGATTATATTGCTGAAGCGCCGCCGTGCGGTTGCCGAGATTAAGATATGCGATGCCCAGTTTAAGATTCGCGTCAACGTGTGCGGGGGCTAACTGCACGGTGCGCCTGAAGCTTTCAGCCGCTTCCCCCTGCTTGCCTAAAACACTGTATGCGAGGCAGTGTTGCGAAGATTCTTTTCAAGCGCAAAAGGTCACAGGGGACTTTTTCTCAGGCGGCGAGCAGAAAGAGCGAAGCGACGAACTTCGCCTGACCCTGTGCGTCACTTCCGGCTAACCTTTTGACCTGACCCTTTCTCATCATGTTGATCGCTTCAATGCCTTCGAGCGTTCGCTCCGCCGTGCGAAACCTCTTGAAGCATTGCGCGGCTCGTACCTTCTTTTTGACAAAACGGTGGTCCTGTTCGATGACATTGTTCAGATATTTCACTCTCCTCAACTGACAATCTGAGGGCAGCGTCTTAT